>CACZOE010000001.1 GCA_902782695.1 uncultured Lachnospiraceae bacterium
CCAAATATCATACAGAACGTGAGGATAGCTGCCACTGTTTTTAGTTTCTTCTTCATATTATAAGTTCCTTCTATAAATCTTTAGAACAGTGCTCTGAGAGCAGAAAAGAGTCCCAGACTACCCAGACCCATGATAACTCCTGCAAGAATTATTCCTCCCAGGACCGCTATAACACTTTTCTTAAAATCCATATCCAGTATGCTTGCCGCCAGTGTTCCTGTCCACGCTCCAGTACCTGGAAGAGGGATTCCTACAAAGAGAAATAGTGCTAAGTATACACTCTGTCCTGTTTTTTCGGTAAGCTTTTTACCTCCCTTTTCGCCCTTGGTCAGGCAAAAGATAAAGAATTTACCAATCCATCCAAGTCCTTTAGGCCAGTTAAACTTAGCTCCCCACTCAAGCACTCTTCTTGCAAAGAAAAAAATGATTGGAACCGGTATCATATTTCCCACAATTGCTATAGCATAAGATAACGGCATGTTCAGGTGATGACCCACCGCATAAGGGATTGCAAGCCTCAGCTCTATAAGAGGCACCATCGAAATCAAAAACACTATCAGATAATGTATCATATTATATTCCTTTCAACAGGTTATTTTACAACTGATTTTCTAAAAACGCATTCAGTCTGTCAATGAGGGTATCACCATAATAAGTCTCGTACATGGCTCTTCTGATACCATCAGGATTATTTGTAATAACAGAGTCTACATTAAGAAGCATCATACTTTCAAGTATATTTTTATCATCTACCGTCCAGGCATATACGACCTTGCCTGCTTTATGAGCCTGCTTAATAACTTCATTATTGATAAATCTGTATTTGATGCTGAAACCATCAGCGTATTCCAGATTATAAAAATCTCCCATAGCAACCGACATTACATATATGGTCTTAAGCCGCGGCTCCAGTTTTTTTACCTTTTTTATAGAGCCATAGGTCTGGGATGTAATCACGCAGTTATCATAATAATCGTATTCCTGAAGAATCTCAACCACCTTTTGCTCAAACTTCTTATCTGTACGGGCAGGCTTCAGCTCTATATTCAGCTCCGCTCTATCACCCACCAGGTCAAGAGTTTCACGAAGTGTAGGAATTTTTTCATCCTTATATTTTTCCTTATCCTTGCCCTTAAACTTCTTACCAGGGCTGTACTTACGAAGCTCTTCAAAGGTAAGCTTGCCAACTTTTTTATCCACTCCACAGACGCGGCGGATATTTTCATCATGCATCACGACTATCTCGCCATCCTTAGTCTGACGGACATCCAGCTCGATTACATCTGCACCATTCTCAATAGCCAGTTCAAAGGCTGAAAGCGTGTTCTCAGGCGCTCCCTTTGAATCTCCTCTATGGGCTGTAATGGTAACCTTATCCAGATATTGTGCATTGATAGTAATCACATTATATCTTTTCAGTACATAGAAACCGATATTTAGGATAAGCGCCATGGAAAGAAGCACAAGAAATGCTTTTCTTTCAGTTCTTCCACTTGCTTTAGCATTGTACAGATCATAATTATCTATATTCTGACTCCCTTCCTTTTCAGGAATCATATTATAGTAGAAATTACATATGTACGAATAAATGATAGGAAGTCCCAGAAGTACATATATAATAGAAAGAACCATCTTTACAGCCTCATATACCATACCGGAGATTTTAATACCTGCAGATGATTTAATAATTTGATGAAGCAGCGGACCGGTATAGAAGTAGTCTGCAACAGCCGGCAATAATATCAGTAATACGCACCATGATATTACTCCACCGACAGCTTTCTTCTTTCTTCCCTTAGTCAGTTCTCTGGTTCTTTCCATAGCATCTGGCAGACTAAGTTTTTCGATACAGAAAACGTGAATCATAAAGGTATATCTGAAATTATATATCGCCATAAACAGATATATCACAATGACAGCTATTGTCACATAGGTATTTATCGATACAATATCTATCACATATGGGGCCTTTATATTTAACAGATTAAATGAAAGAATAATATTTCCGATTACAGGAATATAAGAAAGTACAAATGCTGTCATACCAAGATTCTTTGGGCGAAGCATTCTGAGAGAATTTTTTACACCCACTAAAAACATCCTGATAGGATCCGTTTTTTTCAGATAATTAGCTCTATGGTAGGAATAACAGATTCCAGACACATTTACCATTATATACATGGAAGCAAAAAGAAGCATTATCAGAATAAATGCATATGTAGATGGTGCTTTAAAGAACTTTTTTGCGGTTTCCCTGGAAAGATAGGAAACGCCCGACAGATTGACTGTCAGGCTTATAACTGCGTAGTATAAAGGAACGAGTACAGCAAAAGATACTGTCTTCAGAATAACCTCAAACAGTATGATATTAACCATATTAAATCTAAAAAGTTTTATGCTGTCTCTTATATTTTTCATAGCTTATTCTATATACATCGCATCCCCAAAGGAGAAGAAGCGGTATCTTTCCTTAACTGCCTCTGCATAGGCTGCCAGAACCGACTCACGATCATAAAGGGCCGATACCAGCATTATAAGTGTAGACTCAGGCAGATGAAAATTTGTGATAAGTGAATCTACTACTTTGAATTCATATCCCGGGTATATAAATATATTTGTCCATCCACTGGCTGGACGAAGAACATTATCTGTTTCAGACCTGTTCAGCCCCTGAGCAGTTCCCACTGTCTCAAGAGTTCTGGTACTGGTAGTTCCTACTGAAACAACCCGTCCACCATTTTTTCTGGTCTCGTTTATTATATCACAGGCTTCCTGGCTTATTTCATAATACTCAGAATGCATATGATGTTCTTCTATTTTCTCAACTTTAACCGGACGGAATGTACCAAGACCGACATGCAGCGTCAGCCTGGCTATTTTTATCCCTTTTGCTTCAATTCTGTCCATAAGTTCACTGGTGAAATGAAGCCCTGCGGTAGGCGCAGCAGCACTTCCGCTGTTTTTTGCATAAACCGTCTGATATCTGTCCTTATCATTTAATTTATGAGTTATATATGGTGGAAGAGGCATCTCACCCAGCTGGTCGAGAATTTCTTCCCAGATTCCATCATATTCAAAACGAACTATTCTGTTACCCTCTTCAGCCACTTCCATAATCTGAGCCTTCAGAAGTCCGCCTCCGAAGCTTACTCGGGCTCCGGGACGCAGCTTCTTTCCTGGTCTTACGAGACACTCCCAGGTGTCGGCACTTTTCTGAGTAAGCAGAAGTATCTCAACCGCCGCACCTGTATCTTCCTTTTCACCAAGAAGGCGGGCCGGAATAACCTTGGTCTCGTTAACCACAAGGCAGTCTCCAGGATTCAGATAGTCTATTATATCATGAAATCTTTTATGTTCTATTTCTCCACTTCCACGATGAAGAACCATCAGTCTGGAATTATCCCTCTTTTCCAGAGGATCCTGAGCTATTAATTCTTCAGGAAGATCATAGTAGAAATCTTTTACATCCATTTTTATTCTCCGGTATTATATGCTACCTGTTCTACGCTCTGATTTCGATTCCCTTATCAGAAAGAGCTGCAAGAATCTTATCGATAACAGGATTTACTTCATCATCCTTAAGAGTATGGTCAACACTTCTGAAGGCGAGTGAGAATGCAACACTCTTAAGTCCTTCTCCCAGCTGTTCTCCTTCGTATACATCGAAGAGTTCCAGCTTCTCGAGATATTTTCCAGCATTCTTACGAATGATTTTTTCGATATTTCCAACATACTCGTCCTTGCTGCACACAAGTGCAAGGTCTCTGGTTGAAGCCGGGAATTTAGCAATTCCGGTATATTTGATATCAAACTTAGCAAGCATTGAAGCTACATCCATATTGATTACAGCTATATAAACATCACCCTTCATATCATAATTAAGAGCAGCCTCAGGATGAAGCTGTCCTATATATCCTACAGAAAGCTTACCCTTTACGATTTCTGCCTGTCTTCCTGGATGAAGGAAAGGATAGTTCTTTACTGGAACGAAGTCACAATCCTTGCCAAAATTATATTTTCCAAGAAGTTCTTCCACAACACCCTTAAGTGTAAAGAAGTCACAGTCTCCATACATACCAAGAGCCAGTCTTTCCTTTTCATCAGGAAGCTCTTTAAGCGGAAGTTCCTTAGGTATATATACCTTTCCAAGCTCGTAAAGACGAACGTTTTTATTTCTTCTGTTATAATTGATTGAAAGTGATGTGAGCAGTCCGTTAAGAGGAAGAGTTCTCATGATACTGAAATCTTCTCCCAGAGGATTGCTTATCCTTATAGCCTGTCTGAATGCATGTCCTTCAGGGATAAGCAGTTTATCATATACCTTAGGACTTTCAAAGCTGTAGCACATTGCCTGTGAGAAACCATTATCCTCAGCTACACTTCTGGCTATGCGGTTTATACCTTCCTCATAACTGATTCCACCAATTCCAGCATTTGTTGTTGGAAGTGTTGAAGGAATCTGATCATAACCATAGATACGCGCTATCTCCTCAGCCAGATCAGCCATACAATGAAGATCCTGTCTGAAGGTTGGAATTGTAAGTGTCTGATCAGCCTCATTATATCCAATTCCAAGTCTGTCATAGATATGAAGCTGCATATCTACAGGAATATTCAGGCCAAGCAGTGCATTCATCTTATCAGGCTCAAATGGAAGAGTCCATGACTTAACAGGTTCAGGATATATATCAACAGAACCCTTAAGAACCTCACCACATCCCATCTCTTCCACTAACTGGCAGGCACGGTTTATAGCCTCTTCTGCAAGATTTGGATCAAGTCCCTTCTCGAATTTTCCTGCAGCATCAGTTCTAAGGCCGAGCTTTCTTTCTGAAAGTCTTATATTTGTTCCATCAAAGCAGGCAGCCTCAAAAAGAAGTGTATCCATAGAATCAGTAACCATGGAGTTCTCGCCACCCATGATACCGGCGATTCCAATTTCCTTCTCTCCATCACAGATCATGAGAGTATCCTTGTCCAGTTCTCTCTCAATTCCATCAAGAGTAGTGAACTTATCTCCATCCTTAGCACAGCGAACAACGATCTTGTTACCTGCTACAGTGGCAAGGTCAAATGCGTGCATAGGCTGTCCCATTTCTTCCATTACATAGTTTGTAATGTCTACTATATTATTGATAGCTCTTATACCCTGGCTGCGAAGTCTGTCCTGCATCCACTTTGGTGATGGACCTATCTTTACATTCTTAACAACTCTTCCTATATATCTTTTACAGAGCTTTGTATCCTCTATTTCAACAGATATATAATCCTCAGTCTTCTCCTTTGAGTTTTCTTTTACTTCAACTACAGGAGGCTTGAAGTCCAGATCAAATGTAGCAGCAGCTTCTCTGGCCATTCCTATGATAGAGAAACAGTCTACTCTGTTTGAAGTAATCTCATATTCTACATTTGTATCATCAAGACCAAGTGCTTTTACAGCATCATCTCCCGGTTTTACATCAGCATCCTTCGGGAAGAGATATATTCCGTTCTCCGGAGCTTCCGGATAGAGTTCTCTGCTTGAACCCAGCTCTTCTATGGCACACATCATTCCATCAGACTTAACTCCTCTGAGGGCACCTGCCTTAATGCGGATACCATCAGGAGGAAGTTCTCCTCCGTCATGACCACCGGCAACCTTACCACCATCCAGAACTGTTGGTGTGCATGCTCCAACAACTGCATTAGGAGCTCCTGTTACTATCTGTATAGGCTCGCTTTCGCCTATATCTACCTGACAGATAACCAGCTTATCTGCATCAGGATGCTTTTCTACAGAAAGTATCTTTCCGACTACTATTTTTTCAAGATTCTTATCATACTGGGTATAATTCTCAACATGTGAACCTGAAAGTGTTATTTTATCTACAAATTCCTGTGGAGTCACATCCAGATCAGGAACATATGCTTTTATCCATGAAATTGGTGTATTCATATCTATTCTCCTTCTGATAGATTATAATAATAAATGTAACTATTCAGCTGTTTCTAATGTACTTTTAAGCAATTAGAACTGCTCCAAAAATCTTATATCGTTCTCATACATAAGTCTCATATCTGAAATCTCATACTTCAGAAGAGCAACTCTTTCAAGACCGATTCCAAATGCAAAACCACTGTATACTTCCGGATCTATACCACACATTTCAAGAACATGTGGATGAACCATTCCACAACCAAGGATTTCTATCCATCCTGATCCTTTACATACTCCACAGCCTTTACCACCACATTTGAAGCAGGTCACATCAACCTCAGCTGATGGCTCTGTAAATGGGAAGTGATGTGGACGAAGCTTTGTTTTTGTCTTTGGTCCAAAGAAATTTGTAGCGAACTGATCCAGAGTTCCTTTCAGATCCGCCATTGTTACATTTTTTCCAATAACCAGTCCCTCAACCTGATGGAAGGATGGAGAATGTGTTGCATCTACTTCATCAGATCTGAATACTCGACCTGGGGATATAAGTTTTATAGGAAGCTCTCTTTCAGGGAAGCCCTTTGAAGTCTCCTTCAGTTTTCCTGCAGCAAGCATTACTCTTGCCTGAACAGATGAAGTCTGGGTTCTGAGAACGATATCCTGTTCAGTTGTCTCCCCTCTTGCGATATAGAATGTATCCTGTTCATCCTTTGCCGGATGATTCTCCGGAATATTCAGAAGCTTGAAGTTCATACGATCATACTCAACCTCTGGTCCGTCTATTACTTCATATCCCATTCCGATAAATACTCTTTCAAGATCCTCGAGTGCTATCTGGTTAGGATGCTTATGTCCTCTGATCATTCTGGTACCAGGAAGAGTTACATCTATAGTCTCTCTGGCCATTTTGGCAGTAAGAAGCTCTCTTCTCAGGTTTTCTCTCTTTTCATTTATCTTTTCTTCAATCTGGGCACGAACCTCGTTAACCAGCTGTCCAACCTTCGGTCTTTCTTCAGGGGACAGGTCCTTCATTCCCTTGAGAATCTGGGTAAGCTCACCCTTTTTTCCAAGAACAGAAACTTTGATTTCATCAAGTGCTTCTGTAGTACAGGATTCAGCTATCTTCTTTGCAGCCTCTTCCTTTATTTTTGCAAGCATTTCATTCATTTCTCATACCTCCGTACTTTTCGACAAGAATAAAGAGTGTCGCTCGCGACACTAAAATAAAAAAACCGAATATGGGATATCCAACGGGATATCTCATATCCGGGACGATAATTCTAAATGACTTACCGCGGTACCACCCGACTTTCATATACAGCCACTCTGCTGCCATATGACTCTCAACTATAGACTTAACGCGCCTGACGTCCGAATCTACTGATTACCTGAATAGTAACTTTAAATCCGAAGGCTCCGGTGTGAATATGACTGCCATATTTACTGATAAGGCTTCCAGCCGATGACCTCATCTCTCTCGAGCAACCCCTGACAGCTTTGTGCACCATCTCTGCTTTTAAATACTTTACGATTATAGTGACTTAATTTTATAAAGTCAAGGCTTTTTAATGCCCGGACATACTTTTTTAAGAATGACCGGGCATTTATTTATATTTTTATAAGATTTTTAACATTTTCAGAATTACTCTGACTCAGCTGCGTTTGCAATCTCAGCCTTTGCAACCTCTTCCGGAGCCTGCTCATATCTTGCAAACTCATAGGAGAAGGTTCCTGAACCTCTTGTCATAGAGAAGAGTCTTGTATCATACTCATAAAGCTCAAGATATGGAATATCAGCAAGTATTTCTGTATTTCCATCTCCGATAGGATTCATTCCAAGAACTCTAGCACGACGCTTATTCAGATCACCCATAACATCTCCGGTGAAATCATCAGGTACAACAACCTTCAGTGAAGCTATAGGTTCAAGCAGAACAGGTGTTGCATCCATGAATCCTTTCTTGAAGGCCTGTTGGGTTGCAACCTTGAATGCAAGCTCTGAAGAATCAACAGCATGATAACTACCATCATAAAGATTTACCTTTACTCCGGTAACAGGATACTTAGCAAGAGGACCACTCTTAACAGCCTCAATGATACCCTTTTCAACTGCAGGGAAGTAGTTCTTTGGAACCGCTCCACCTACTACAGTCTGTTCGAACATATACGGTGTTTCCATATCTCCTGATGGTTCAAGTATGATCTTAACGTGTCCATACTGACCATGTCCACCAGACTGCTTCTTATACTTGTACTCAGTATCAACCTTTTTACGGATAGTCTCCTTAAATGCGATACGAGGTCTTGAAAGTTCTATCTCAACTTTATACTTCTCCTTCAGCACATTCTGAACTACGTCAAGATGCTGAGCGCTTATTCCATAGATAAGTGTCTGTCCGTTATCGCTATCATTGATAGTTTTAAGTGTAAGGTCTTCCATGAGGAGTTTAGAAAGTGCCTGTGATATCTTGTCCTCATCGCCCTTATTTACTGCAGCATACTTTCTGTATACATATGGCTGTGAAATAGGAGTACGAATATATGTGATAGCATTCTTCTTGGTAGAAAGAGAATCTGTTGTCTGGCTGACAGAAAGTTTAGCAAGCGCTCCCAGATCTCCAGCGTGAAGTTCCTTAACTTCCTCTACCTTATTACCACAGATAACATAGAGCTTATTCAGTCTTTCTTCTGCACTTCTATGATAGTTATAAAGCACATCATCCGGCTTCAGAACTCCTGAATTAACCTTGATAAGTGAATACTTACCAATATAAGGATCTGCGATAGTTTTATAGATATAAGCTGACTTTGGTTTTGAGAAATCGTAATCAGCTTCAAATACTTCATTTGTTTCTGTGTTAATTCCAGCACATTTACATTCAGCCGGGCTCGGGAAATACTTAATGATATCAACCATAAGAGTGAACATTCCTCTTGCCAGTGTATTAGATCCCATAAGAACAGGAACTATGCTGCCATCCTTAACACTTACTCTGAGTGCTTCTCTGATCTCATCCTCTGAGAATTCCTCACCCTCAAAGAATCTCTCCATGAATTCTTCACTGGTTTCTGCAACTGCTTCCATCAGAACGTCTCTGCAGATAGAAAGGTTTTCCTGTGAATACTCAGGAACGTCGAACTTATCTACAGTTCCTTTGTCATTCCATCTCTTTGCCTTCTGCTGGATAACATTTACATATCCCACAAACTGCTCATTTTCTCTGATAGGAAGGTGGAACGGTGCTATTCTTTTTCCGTACAGATTCTGAAGGTTCTGAACCACTTCTCTGTAGCTTGCTTTGTCATCATCCATTTCTGTAACAAAGAACATTCTTGGAAGATTTCTCTTCTCGCAAAGCTCCCATGCACGCTTGGTTCCTGCTTCAATACCTGCTTTTCCGGAAATAACAATTATAGCTGCATCAGCAACAGCTGCTGCTTCTTCTGCCTCTCCCACAAAATCATAATATCCAGGGGTATCCAGAATATTTACCTTATAGCCATCCCATGGAATCGGGATAACTGAAGTCTTTATAGAGATCTTTCTCTTTATTTCTTCCTTATCATAATCACTTACTGTATTTCCTGCATCTACGCTTCCCATACGATTTGTAATACCTGCAAGATATACCATAGCTTCAGCAAGTGATGTCTTTCCAGAACCCCCATGTCCTAAAAGAACTACATTACGAATTTTGTCTGTTGTAAATACATTCATATACCTACCTCCTACTTATTATTAGTTATGTATTTAACCCCATTTCTGCTGTAATCAGCACATATTCATAGTTTACCATTTCACGGCTCATATTACAAACAGAAAGACACTAAATTCTGCATTAATTTTGCATCCGACCTTATTCAGGGAAAAACTCCATTATTTCGTCATCATCAGAAGTTTCTTCAAATGTATTATCAGCACCAACCACACCCCTGAGAATGCTGATAACTGCAGAGTATTCGGCCATCAAAGCCTCATAACCTGCATTTATTGTATCCACATCCAGATCTTTGGATGCCATTTCCTGTTCCAGTGCCATTTCCGAAAGCTTCACGGCACCAATGGTTTTTGCCGAGCTCTTAAGAGAATGAACATGCACTTCATATTCACTCCAGTTCTTATCCTCATAACATGATTTAATAGTCTCTCTGGCTTCAGGTTCCAAAGAAATGAATGACTCTATCATTTCCTTGTAGAAATCCCATTCATTCATACAATATTCAAGAGCCGATTTTATATTTATTCCACTTTCAGACAGCTGCCTGAGTTCTTCATTAAATGCTTCCGGTATTGCATCATCGGATGAATCAGAAACGGTCTCATCTGTTTCTGATCCATCACTGTTACCAGTTTCTACGGTCTCAGTCGCATCAACATACTTAATGCATTCTTCCGGAAGATACTTCACCAGCATAGCTTCCAATTCTTTTGGATTCATCGGTTTTGACAGATAATCACTGAAACCTTCAGCGATATACATTTCCTTTGCCCCACTGATGGCATTGGCAGTAAGGGCTATCACTACCGTATTTTCATCCAGAAGATATTCCTCTTTAATAACCTTTAAAGCTTCTATTCCATCCATTTCCGGCATCATATGATCCATAAGAATGATGTCATAGTGTTTATTTCTGACCTTATTAACAGCTTCCTTTCCGCCTGATGCAAGCTCCGGAACAACACCGAGATTCTTCATCAGTCCCTTAGCCACTTTCAGATTCATATCATTATCATCAACCACAAGAATTTCAGCATTTTCTATCTGAAGCACCTTCCCCTCAGAAATGCTTTCTTCTTCGATATGATGTCTCTGATATGGACCTAGAGGATTACTGTCTATTATCTTCTGATTCAGTCTGAAGGAGAATGTAGAACCTTTTTCATACTCGCTGTCTACATTCAGCTCACTATCCATAAGTTTAAGTATTCCGGTTGCTATAGACATTCCCAGACCAGTTCCTTCTATTGTCCTGTTTCTCTTCTGGTCAAGTCTCTGGAATGAGCGGAAGAGTTTTTCCATATCTTCCTCTTTTATTCCAATACCGGTATCCTTAACTTCGACGTACAGTGTGCATTCACTATCTGTTACATCTTCTCCCCTTATGGTAAGAGTTACGCTGCCCTTTTCAGTATACTTCACCGCATTAGTCAGCAGATTGGTAATAACCTGCCTGATTCTTACGTCATCACCGTAAAGAGTCTTTGGAAGATTCTCATCTATATCAAGAATCAGATCCAGATTCTTTTTCTCGGCCCTGTCAGAAACAATATTTACCAGATCATTCACCATGTCTGACATTTCATATTTGACAGGAACGATTTCCATCTTTCCACTTTCAATCTTAGAAAAATCAAGGACTCCATTTATCAGAGTAAGAAGTGTCTTACTTGCACTCTTGATATCCTGGGCATATTCTTTAACCTCAGCATCATCTGATTCCCTGAGTATCATTTCATCCATACCAATTACAGCATTGATAGGAGTTCTGATCTCATGACTCATCTGCGCCAGGAAGTCAGACTTAGCTTTTCCTGCCGCCTCAGCCTCATTTACAGCTTCTGTAAGCTTCATATTCATATCAGACTGAGCTCTTATAACTCTGTTGATAAGATTTGCGATTGCAAAAACAATAGCAAGAATGATCACAGCATATACAACTGCAAAAATCAGCTGATACAGATATGTATACCAGAAGTCCCAGACAAGCATAATGCTGAACCCTGTAGCCTTATCTACAAGCCTTCTGACAGTAACGCGTCTGCCATTATAATCTTTGGCAATAAACATATCCCCATCATTTGAATTATAAGCTTTGGAATAAGGAGTATCCTTAATGTTTACCATGTTTTTTTCTGTCATCTGATATGCAGAATGTGGATGATTTATAATATCTCCATTAGAGTCAACCAGGAATACATATTCACCTTCAGCATAACTGTTTCCGAAGATATCAATGATTTTATCCATGTAAATATCTATGGCAAAAATCCCTATGAATTCGTCATTCTTTCCATTTACGATTTTTGACATGGTTATACAGTAGTTTCCTGTCTGTTCGTCAAAATATGGAGCCGAAACACTATAGCCTTCTTTGGACTTTTCTGTACTTTTATACCAGTCTCTTTCTTCTACCTTCCAGCCCTTCTCCGGCTGCCATCCATTATTCATTATAACTGTATGCTCATTATACGGATTTGCCAGATAACAAACGGAAATACCTGGATAATTCTGAACGATACTGTCCAGCCACTTAACTGCACCTTCATAATCATCCATTATTTCCGGCTGAGCCGCAACGGCATCCGTAAACATACTGAGTATAGTAAGGTTCTCATTTTCCCACTGATAGAATTCATCTCTATAATAAATAACATTCTGAGCCATACTAAGTTCAGTTGTCTGAGATGTAACAAACAGGAAAAATGAAGAACTTATCAGTACTATAACTAAAAGCAGAAGTACTATGATTTTTCTGATGGAACGAATAGACTTGGATATATCCTCAGGCTTTCTTTTATCAGTGTTTTCTCTTTTATCTGATACTATCGACGAATAGGACTGAAGATCATTTAATATCTCACCAATTCTGATTCCGGAGGCCTTAATATCTGAAACATCATTACGGTCTATTTTTTCGGTCAGAGAGGCACTTTCACTAGTTCTGAGAATGCTATCCACAGGGTCTCTGAGATTGGTGATAAGTTTGTTAACAAACTCCTCCCTGTCTTCGTTTGCCGTTTCCATTTTTAATCTGTTTTTGGCACCAAGAACATAGAGAACTATAATGAGCACCAACATTAGAAGTGTGACAACAATATTATAGAGGATCTGTCTGGTAGTGGTCTTATACAGCTCACTATCATCCATGCAGAGGATCATGTACCAATCATTCTTGGTAACAGAATAAAAGATAGTACTCCTCTTTCCTTTTACTTTTGTTTTGAAGGATTCTTCACCGGAATTGTCAAGAATATCATCAAACAGATTCTGGTACTCAGGAAGGGACTTACTGAGTTCTGCACCCACATAAGTCATATCGGGATAACCCACTATCTGACCTTCTGCAGTCACTATCATAGCAGTGCTGCCCTCTGAAAGGGTCATTCTTTCTATAGACTGCTGAATCTCAGAAAAATTGAAATCCATGGCTACTACTGTTTCGCCATCGGATAAAAGAATCGACAAAGTATAGCACATTTCTCCTGTCATACTGTCGATATATGGATCAGTTATAAATATCTCACCTTTACTATCTACTGCACCGATATACCATCCTCTTTCAGTAGCATGGTAATCCGCAGGCGCAGAAAAACCAGGGATGATCTGCCATCCCTGACCTGCAATGTACACATTGAAATTCACCCCATTTGAGGCTTCCAGCTGTGTTTCCTGTTGTTCTATTATATAATCACTAAGTTTCTGTCTGTTGCCTTCTCCCAGCAACTGTTCCGCACCGCCGGAAACTCTTATAAGCGAGTTCTCGGCACTGGCAATATAGTTTTCAAAATCCGTTTTTATACTGCTTATCTGTGTCTGCCCCACCTGATCAGTCTGATTGACCATAGAAACCAGGATGAGTCTGGTATTTGCAGTAATAATAATTGCAAATACCAATACCATGATAAATAAGACAAACCGGTCAGTCTTTTTTATCCTCATCATTCTTCTTTTCCTTCATATCGTAATTAACATCCTCGTCAATCATTTTAAGCATGATATCAGCAAAAAGCGGATCAAACTGAGTACCACTGCATCTTACGATTTCTTCTCTTACCTTCGCCTGTGGCATAACATCCCTGTAGCTTCTGTAGCTTGTCATAGCATCATAGGCATCTGCTACAGCAATGATACGAGCCGCCTCAGGTATTTCATTTCCAGAAATACCATCAGGATAACCGCCACCGGCATATTTTTCATGATGCCATCTCGCACCAGTTGCAAGTTCAGGCATCTCCTGTATATTTTCAAGTATCTGGGAACCAATTACCGGATGCTTCTTTATCTGTTCAAACTCTTCATCAGTAAGTCTGCCCGGTTTGTTGATCACCTCATCAGGAACTCCTATTTTTCCTACATCATGGAGAAGACCCATCATATAGATATCCGTCTGTTCCTGATTTGTATAGCCGAAGCGTTTTGCTATCTCTCTGGAATATTCCGCAACACGGCCTGAATGACCATTTGTATAAGAATCCTTTGCATCAATAGCATCTGCAAGAGATTTAACGACATGAAGGAACAGATTTTCATTTTCCTTAGTCTTCTTTTCTACCTCCTGCGCAAGATTCTTCTGAAGTCTGATCATATCGATGATATGTCTTACACGCATAACAAGAACTTCAGGAATAAATGGTTTCCTGATAAAATCTATCGCACCGAGAGCGAGTCCTTTTTTCTCAGACTCCTCATCGTCATTTGCAGTAAGGAATATAACAGGAATCTCTGCTATTTCTTCCTCCATGGACATAAGCTCTGTCTTGGTCTCAAATCCATCAATCCCAGGCATTTTTACATCCAGAAGTATAAGATTTGGTCTGTTATCTCTCAAAAATTCGAGAAGCGCTTTACCTGATTTAAGCGCAGTAACTCTCATATTATTCTTGCTGAGAACATGTCCTGCCATTTTCAGGTTGGATATATCATCATCTACAACAGCAATCCATGGCTGGTCCTCTTCACTATGATTCAGGTCATCAGACTCCATAAACTCTGTCTCATAGGTAACCGAAATCTTCTCACCATTTTCATAATACCAGGTACGCACTATATTGCCGATAACCTGAGCAATAGCCTCCTCTTTGATGTCAGTAAGGAAGATAAACAGCTGATTTTTTCTGTACTGCATGACCAGATCACTTTTCCTCAGCACGCTCTTCACATGCGCACAGAACCTGTCACAGCTCTTATTAAACTCTTCCGTTTCACCTTCCTCATTAGGAGATAACGTAAAGAGGAGCTTACAAGCATTCCTGTGATATCTCATTATATATCTTGTTACAAATCTATATACATGAATGAAGGATTCCTTCTCCAGCTGAAGAGCAGTATCAGAGATATTTCTTTCAGCCAGTATCATGCTGATAGTTTTAAGATTCATTATCTGCGAATCCTCTGAACCATCAAAATCTTCATATCTGTAAATGCAATAACTGTGCTTGCCATTCTGCTTAACCCTGTAAAGAGCCTTATCAGCAGCTTTAAATATATCCGAATACTCTGTGCCCACTCCGGATACATACATGGCACCTATGGAAGCTCCAAGAGGAATATCCATATCTCTTCCCATGAGAGCTTTGGCCTTTTCAACAATTCCCATGTTCAGATTTATAGTTATTCTTTTTATATCATTTTCTGAATTAAGCTCAGATGAAAATGCTACAAATTCGTCTCCACCGATACGTCCGATAACACTATCAGGCGAGAGTGCAGCCTTAATGGTTTTGGCAAAGGACAGGATTACCTTGTCTCCCATCTCATGTCCATATATATCATTCACGAGCTTAAAGCTGTCCAGATCGATCATAAGGAAATAACCGGAATTTTTACGGCACATTAATGACAGCTTCTCATTAACTGCAGACTTGTTAAGAAGACCTGTCAGCTGATCACGAGTTGCTTCCTCCTGAAAATGCAGCAGTTTTTCCTGTTTTCCTATGATATTATCTATTCTTCTAACGAGGATTTCAGGATCAAATGGCTTCTTTATATAGTCAGATACTCCCATTTCAAATCCACGACGCTCAGTATTCTTATCATCATCAGCCGTAAGAAAAACAACTGGAATCTCCTCCATCTGCATCTCACGTTCCTGCCTTCTGAGTCTTTCCAGCGTTTCAAAGCCATCCATTCCGGGCATCATGATATCTAATAATATAATATCGGGGGTATTTCCCTGGACATAGTCAAGAAGAGCCGCTCCTGACTTAAGAGCTGTCACTCTTTTATTATGCTTGCTGAGAATGCTTCCAGCCATTTTCAGATTGGTCGAATCATCATCGACTACAACTACCCAATCGGACATATTTCAACTCCTTAGTTTCACTGTAAAAAATATCAATAACCTCTTCCCGGCAAAATACATTTAACTCCACTTACAATACAAAAAACCAGAATAAATTATATCACAAAATATCTCTACTTTCCAAGTTTTTCGTCACTACGAGAAAGCCCTTTTATATATTTATCTGATACGGTACATAAGCTCTTATCCATACGCCTTCATCCAGATACTTCTCTTCTATAATTTCACCAAAAGATTTTATCTTTGCAAGGGTAGCCATATCCTTATATCCTATAGTCAGCTCTATATATTTTCTATCCTCTCTGAGAAGAGAATCTACAGCCTTATTAATGTCTCCCAGACCAATTCCTTTTTTAGCAGATATCTGCAGGACAGCACTCGCCCTTTTATCTATAAGTCCCAGCCTGTCATCCGGATTATCTACTTTATCGATTTTGTTAAACAGCGTGATTATCTTTTTTCTCTCACTGTTTTCCATCAGCATATCAAGTGTATCGTAAACTACCTTCATTTCACTCTCACGAGTCTCACTTGATGCGTCCACAACATGAATTATATAGTCCGCATAGCACACCTCTTCCAACGTACTTCTAAACGCATCTATCAGATTGTGTGGAAGTTTTCTGATAAACCCAACCGTATCTGTCAGAAGAATCTTCTGTTTATTTGAAGAATTCTGTCTCGAATACTCATAAACCCTTGTGGTAGTATCAAGCGTAGCAAAGAGTTTATTCTCAGCCAGAATGTCGGCGCCAGTAAGCGCATTCAGAAGTGTTGACTTACCAACATTGGTATAACCTACAATAGCAAAAACCGGTGTATCTCCGGACTCGCGTCCTTTTCTGGTAAGCACTCTATGCGCCACAACCTCAGCCAGTTCTCTTTTTAGCTGAGCCACTCTGTTTCTTATAACACGCCTGTCCTGCTCCAGCTTCTTTTCACCAGGACCCCTGGTTCCTATTCCACCACCAAGACGTGACATGGAGATTCCTTTTCCTGTAAGACGTGAGAGCCTGTACTGAAGCTGAGCCAGTTCGACCTGGAGTTTTCCTTCTGCTGTTCTTGCGTGAGCAGCAAATATATCAAGGATCACCATGGTCCGATCCATAACTTTAATATCAAGAGCCTTTCCAAGATTATACATTTGTGCCGGACTTAGCTCATCATCAGTTATAATCCCTGTAGCTCCCCGGTCCAGGATCATGCAACCCAGTTCTTCTATTTTACCGCTTCCAATATATGTCGACGCATTAAAAGAAGGCAGCTTCTGAATCACTCTGCCCACCACCACAGCACCTGCCGTTTCGGCAAGTTCAGCCAGCTCATCAAGCGAGGATTCCACTGTACGGGATGTACGTTCTCCGTAATTTGCGCCTTCGCGCTCATCTCCTGTATCCACTGCCACAAGTATCACATATTCAGTTTCTGTCTTATTCTCA
>CACZOE010000002.1 GCA_902782695.1 uncultured Lachnospiraceae bacterium
CTATACCGAGCTTCATGGTCATTTTCTCCTTTACTATAAAACCTTTTCAGGTGATCTACTTAAAACTATGAGCTGATACAGCGTTTTTAAACTGCATCAGCTCATCAATGTTATCACAAATGTGGTTTCTTTTCAATCAATGTTAATAAACATATGACATTAATATATTAACTCTATTTTTCTACAACTGCCAAACTCGCTCTTTAAAGTTTTATTCCTGGATTTACTTCGATGTTGTTCTGTTGTTTCTTTTCAACATGAACAGACTTCTTTTTGTTATTTACCAGTACTTTTGTAAATTCAATAAATAGGTTCTTACCATTATTTTTACTGGTGAGTTCGATTATTTCCGCTCTAGTCTTACTATTCTTTAAGGATTTGAACTCGTCTGATACCAGGATTTCATTTACGTTTCTATCAGTATTCTTATCATTTAGTGCATTTGAAAGCTTATTCTGTTTTGAAAGACTAACGATCTTTTTACTTATGCCGGATAGATATATAAGTTCTGCCACATTCTTATCAAAGGTCTCATTTGAGATGTCAGGATTTTTGATATTTGACTGAACCGAGTGCATCTTTGTATAAAAACATTTTTCCGGGAACAGCTCCAGCATAACATTATCATAGTTTGCATGAATGTTATTTACTGAAGTATTTAAAGAATTAATTGCATTTGTAACTATTCTTTTTCTCTTGGTCTGAGTCGAGCTGATACGTCCCCTTTCTTCCATTACATTGTCGACGTGCGAGATATAATCTCTTGCTTTAGTTGTTACGTTGTTAAACTTTGATATAAACTCATTATAGTTATCCTGAGTCAGCTTAAATTTATCATTAGCATTTTCTTTTAAACTATTAACATATTCATATAGACCATTTATTTCGGTGTTTAGATCTGTATAGAACTGAGACTCACCATGCAGTGAACTTCTACCACCTTTAATGCTGTCCCTGATGCTTTTTGTCCACTTATATATATCATCCAGCATTTTCCCATCAGGAATGGATTTGTTAGGCTTCTCTTCTTCTACGCTATCAAGAAGGGATTTTGCAAATATATCGCCAACATTCCTGGTGCGTTCTTCCATATCAATTTTATCAAGTATATTCTTATCGAATTCATCCACCTTTTCGCATAGAGTGAATTCCTTTTCAGGTTCCTCTGCTGCATTTTCGTTAACTTTATCATTAGTATTCTTTCCCAGTTCTACATCAAATGTATCTTTAACATTAGTAAAAATATTTTCCTGATTATTTGATAATTCACTAAGCTTTTTATTCTTCCAGTCTTCATCCTTTATTACATCGATCTGGCCACTGTTGATACGTTCTTTTACAGCAACAAAACGGTTAATTGCTGCATTTATCTCGTCATCGCTCAGCCCCTGCCTGCTATAGGTATTTCTGAGTGCTACAACTGATGCAGATTTGATTTCCTTTGCCATTCTTTCAGAAATGACCTTAATGTTATCTAATGGCGTATCCAGGTGCTTGCCTTCACTACTATCAAGTTTAATAGTACCAAAGGAAATGTCATTATCTATCCCCTGAACACCTATACACTGTTTTCCATCAGGAGAGAATTCAAATAACATATTTTCATTATGTCTGTCTACATTGAGACAAATATAATCAAGTATCTGAAGCTCGGCTAAGTCACGGAGTGCCATAGATCCATCAAATACAGCAGATTTTAGATTTGCAGCCGGATCCCCTGACTTGATTTTAGTATAGGAAATGCCACGAGCTTTATCCATAAATACGCCTTCTACGAGCTTTCCATCTATAAGCACTTCGGCATTTCTGGACTGGGCAATAACATTTGCAACTCCCAACTGATCACCAACCTTTGACATTGCCACATTTCTTTTATCTATTGTACCTCCCTCGGGTACACCAAATTTAGTATAAGCTAAATTCAGCTTAGTTTTTACAAGGCTCAGATCATCCAGATATTTAACATATTTGTCTATAAACTTCTTATCTGCTTTTAATGCTTCGGCTGTTTCTTTATCATATCCAAGGCGAACAAAATCATATTTCTTTGATCTGTTTTTTTCTAATTCACCCTCGTTCTGAAGAATATAATCAAGGGTTCTTTCAAAAACCTCATTCCACTGCGGATTATTTTCTTTCTTTAATTCATTTAAATAATTATCAGTCACATTTTTAAATGCACTTTTATAATCATTTGTTGCAGACGGAGTAAAGAAGCCATCCTGAGGTTCACCCTTACTATTCGTATATGAAACCATATACCTCTTGCTATTATAACCACCCACTATGTTGATCTTCTTATTATCAGGAACGACTATCTTGATCGCATCCGGATCATTTACGCCAATTCTGGCCTTTTTATCAATAGTATACTTAACGCCAGTTCCCACAGCCTTACCTTCTATCGGCTTCACTTCCGGAAGAGGTTCAATTCCCAGAAGTGTCTGTCTGGCTACTCTATCACAATTATCAAACTGACTTGCTTTTTTATTAAGAGGTCTTTGCTCAAGCCAATTTGCTTTTGAATAAAGAATCTCGTGAAATTGATTATTATCTTTAGCCAGATCACTGATATGGTAATTTTTCCAGTCTGCCTCATCTACAACCCTAAGGAAACCTGAATCAATTTTTCCAACAGGAACTTTCTTATCTTCATAGTGTTTTTTACCCTCTTTAATAGCCTCTTGTAAGCGCTGAGTTCTTTTCCAGGCAAACTCAAGAGCTCCATCATCCAGCTTATAGCCCCGAAGTGAGAGCTTCATATTTTCAAAGGTTAATCCCATTATATAATCCGCTGTTTTTTTACCTATTGCACACATCTGCTCTGGACGTACAAAGATATTTCCAATGGTATCCTGGTTGCCTTTTGCAGGATTATTAACTCCCCAGGACATATCGTTATCAATACCTGTAATACCAACCAGCTTTTTTTCGCCATTTACCTCTTCAAATTTAAGCATTATATTGCCAGGATGTCTGTCAAGGTTACCGCAAATATAATCCAGCGCCTGAAGAGCTGCTATATCATCAAATACCGCCGGGTTATCATATGCTTCCGGTCCGAGATCCTTAATCGGATTATCTTTTTTGTTGTCATATGCATTATATTCGAAGGCTCTGGTCATAAATGTACCTGTCACGGGCTTACCATTCATAACAACAACCATTGGCTTTGCCGTAGCTATAAGACCTTTCTTTCCCAGCATTTCAGACATTGTAGACATAGCTACATTTCTCTTATCAATATTGCTTCCTTCCGGAACTCCGAGCCAAGTCTGATTATCAGCTACATATACAGCATGATTCTTTACTATTTTGCCGTATTTCATACATATTTCATCCATACATCTGATGAAATCCGGATCCTTTTTCGCCTTTTTAACAACATCTTCTGAAATGACCTTATCCAGCGTGTTTGCGTAGTAATCTATTGCGAATTTCTTCATTTTATCAGGGTCATTTTGTTTAAAAACATTGTCATCCAATTCCTGCACTCTATATCTGACAGCCCTGCCCACACTAAGATCAGTAAGACCTGTTTGAATTAATTTATAATGACTGGCTGTAGTAATAGCATCAATTAAATTACCAAGACCCGGGTACTTTTCCTTTAATTCAAGAGTTAGGTTCTGAGTATTTTTTGTGGTATCCACATCTGATGAAGGGGTAAAATAGCCGTCCACCGCTCCACCAGGCATATCAGCAACTTTTATAGGAATTCTGGAAGAAAATGAACCAGACTCTGAAACAATTGGAGCATCTCCTATATCAACTGTTATGGATCTACCAAGACCTATAACTTCATCAAGAGTCATGTTCTTATTTATTTCAGGATCTATATCCTCGAATGCGACGCTATCCTTCATGAGGGTTTCTTTTATTTGCTTTGCAAGATCCTTCATCTTGCCAGAAATACCCTCATTACTGTTCATTTTAATTACTTTGTCGCATTCTTCCAAAGCCTTCTTGTAAGTATCCTTAAAGGCGTTGATGGAAATCTCATCCAAAACAGGAAGATTTCCATTTTCATCAGGCACATAAAAATCTTCAGACAGATAATTTATCGCCTGAACCCACTTACTAAATTCATCATACCTTTCTTTATCTTCCTCAGAGACAACAGTCTGATTAATGCTGTTGGTAAAATCCAAAGCCTTCTGCTGCATCTCAGTCAAATAAACTTCTTTCATAGCACCCCGTATCCTTTTTATAAATATATTATCATCCTACATAGTCTATTCTACAAAATTAAATTGCCACCATCTTTTCCTTTGTATTCTTTCCATTCATACGTTTTTTCGATAATATAATTATTATTTTGTTCGTCAATTTCATGGATTTCTTTCATACTTTTTCCTGTAATTTTTCTTCAATAATCTTAGACATTTTTGCATTACACACATTATAAAAACTTAGTAGCAACAAATGTGCAACAATAGGAAAAACCTGCTGATTTCTCAGCAGGTTTTCTAAAATCATTATCTAATACTATCCTTTAAATCTGAACCATCTATTGCGTTTATTACATGTGTATATGTAAGCGATTCTGTACCGGATTTAAGATTATTATCCGTTGACACAAAATACCAGGCCGGAACATAGGCTATTTTATCATGGTTATCCTTGTCCTCCACCAGAACATATGTGAAGTTCACACTGCTGACTTCCAGACTTGCCGAAGATCTCTCAGATAGTTCGGAATCATTTTCCAGTGCCTCTTTAAAGCCTTCTTTTACATTATCAAAAGATATCAGTTGAGTTCCCTCAACCACATTATCTATTTCTGCAATCATACTGATATCCAGTGAATAGAGTCCTTTATCAGTATAGAAAATACTACCTCTGTTAAAGGAAGATATCTGTTGAGGAACTACACTTTCTGAAAAAGGTGCAGAACATAAATATACAGCATATCCATTCACTGTAAAATTCACATTCTCGGATTGTACCTGATCATTCTGCTGTCCTTTTAATGACTTTAATGCATATATACGACCCGTAGGATTGGTAGTAACCAGCTTCTGAATCGAAGACATCATATTCGAATCTGTAAAAACAAGTTTTGGCATTTCAGTATTGGCATCTTCTCCAGGATACTCACCAATCATTCCAACTTCAGGTTCTGCCATTTTAGGATTAGTAGATAACACGATATCTTTCTTATCTAACCCAAGTTTTTCTACAACATCACCTGCCTCCTTCATAACATCCGTCTCAGACATAGTACA
>CACZOE010000003.1 GCA_902782695.1 uncultured Lachnospiraceae bacterium
CCCGGTGTAACCATGTCTGCTATCATTTTCATTCTTTTTGAAAGCAAAGAACTCATTACTCAAGGAACTCCTTCAGCTTACGTGAACGGCTAGGATGTCTAAGTTTCCTAAGTGCCTTAGCCTCTATCTGTCTGATTCTCTCACGAGTTACATTAAACTCTTTTCCTACTTCTTCAAGTGTTCTGGCTCTTCCGTCATCCAGACCAAATCTGAGTCTCAGAACTTTCTGTTCTCTATCTGTAAGTGTTCCAAGAACCTCAACCAGCTGTTCCTTAAGAATCATGGATGCTGCTGCCTCTGAAGGTGCTGGAACATCATCATCAGGAAGGAAATCTCCCAGGTGGCTGTCTTCCTCTTCACCTATAGGTGTTTCAAGAGAAACAGGTTCCTGTGATATCTTCTGAATCTCACGAACTCTTTCTACTGGAATATCCATCTCCTCAGCTATCTCCTCCGGACTTGGCTCGCGTCCCAGTTCCTGAAGAAGCTGTCTGGATACTCTTGTAAGTTTATTAATAGTTTCAACCATATGAACAGGTATTCTGATGGTTCTTGCCTGATCAGCTATGGCTCTTGTGATTGCCTGTCTGATCCACCATGTTGCATAGGTAGAGAACTTATATCCTTTTCTATAATCAAACTTCTCAACTGCCTTGATAAGTCCCATATTTCCTTCCTGAATAAGATCCAGGAAGAGCATTCCACGGCCTACATATCTCTTGGCAATGCTGACAACCAGACGAAGGTTTGCTTCTGCCAGCTGTTTCTTGGCAAACTCGTCTCCTTCTTCCATTTTCTGTGCCAGCTCTATCTCCTGGTCAGCAGTAAGAAGAGGAACTTTTCCTATCTCTTTCAGATACATTCTTACAGGATCCTCAAGACTTACACCTTCTGGAACTGACATATCGATATGCTCAAGATCGATTTCTTCTTCTTCTGACAGATCGATATTGATATCATCATCATCCAGATCAGGCTCATCATCTGAGAAATTCAGAACATCGACATTGTTCTTTTCAAAGAAATCAAGGGCCTTTGCCATGTAATCAGGAGTAAGAAGAGACTGAGTATCCTTCAGTGCATCGATGATATCATCGTCCTGAACTGTTCCTCTCTTCTTTGCTTCCTTCAGAAGCTTCTTAAGCTTTGATTCGAAGAGCTTCTCTCTCTCTTCCTCTGTCAGACTGTCTGCCTTTTCAGCATTTGACTCATCAATAAGCACTTCATCTGACATTTCCTCTTCTTCCATCTCTGCAAGAATGTCAGGCTGCTCAGGAGTTGTGCTCTCCTCTACAAACATTTCCTCCTCAGCTATTTCCTCATTTTTCTTTCTCTTTGCTGCCATAATTTTACCTCTTTCATTAGTATGCTGTTAAATAATTAAAAAATATGATTTAAAAAATTAACATTTTATTAAGTTACTTGTTTATATATGAATTCTGATCTTACGTATCTCGCTCTTTTTCTTTGCCAGCTCGATAGCGCTCATACCAGAACCATTTTTTAACATCCTGTCAATATTTCCAGACTTGATCTTGATTATCAGATCCTGCAGTGCCTTCTCCAAAACTGAAGGAGTCATATCAAAATCAAGTTCTTTAGTAAATATACTGCTTACCTTTTCCTGACTCTCAGCATCATCATACATATTCAGAATTGATGCCGGATTTACTGAACCGGAGGCTCTGAACTGTTTGAAAACCTCCTGTGCGACATCCTTTATAATGTTCGCTGTAAAGTCCTCCTCAGTTACAACTGAGCTAAGACTTTCGAACAGAAATGGTTCATTCACCATTATGGTCAGGAGATATTTCTGATCCTCTTCAGCTGGATCCACCTCTGTCAGTCTCTCTCTTTCCTGTCTGTAAACCGGAACCTCTTTAGTTACATTTCCTTCAAGTCCTGCTTTACTAACCAGCTTTGAGAGCTCATCTTTATTTAGGAAATACTTGGATGCAACAGTTTCTATGTAGTTTACCCGCTCCGCAGAATCATCTATTCCGGCAAGAATCCGGGCAGCTTCCTTCATGAAGCCTGTCTTCTCTTCGGGATTGTTCATATCGAAACGTTCGATAACATGATCTATCTCAAATATCCTGCCTGTCTGGGCATTTTGAACTCTGTCATCATAGGCCTGGCTTCCAAGAGCTTTGATAAATTCATCCGGATCCTTATAAGGCTTCAGATCTATCACCCTCTGGGACATTTCCAGAGGTCTCAGTATGGAAATGGCCTTCATTGCCGCATTGGTTCCAGCCACATCGCTGTCATATGCCAGATAAACGCTGGAAGTATATCTCTTGATAAGATTTGCCTGACCTTCGGTAAATGCAGTTCCCAGGGAGGCGATTGCATTATCAAACCCTGCCTGATGCATGGAGATTACATCCATGTAACCCTCGCACAGGATAACTCCATGCCGCTTACTGTGTCTGGCAATATTCATGGCAAACAGATTTCTGCTCTTATTGAATATTTCCGTCTCCTTCGTGTTCAGATATTTGGGCTTTGCATCCCCCAGAACACGTCCACCAAAGGCTATGATTTTGCCGTTTATATCAGTGATCGGAACCATGACTCGATTCCAGAACTTGTCATGAGGTCCATACCTCTCATCAAACTCAACCAGTCCTGCGTCCCGCATCAGATCATCTGTAAAGCCTTTCTTTTTCAGATATTTGTAGAGATCATCTCTATAAATGTCCGCATACCCAAGACCGAACTTATTGATAGTCTCATCGCTGAAACCACGTTTTTTATAATACTCCAGACCGAGCTTTCCTCTCTCGGTTTTTGTGAGCAGGAAATGAAAATATGCTGCAGCGCTTTTATTTACCTCAAACAGCTGTTGCTTACGGGAGTACTTTCTTTTCTCATCAGCCGTCATTTCCTTTTCGGGAAGAGTTATTCCGGCTCTTTTTGCCAGATACTCTATAGCTTCCTGAAATGTATAATTCTCATACTTCATAATGAAGGTATATACATTTCCACCTGCCCCACATCCAAAGCAGTGATACATCTGTTTCTCTCTGCTGACTGTGAAGGAAGGTGTCTTCTCACTATGGAAAGGACAACAGCATTTATATGAATTGCCTGCCTTTTTCAGACCGGCGTATTCAGAGATCACATCCACGATATCATTTCGTGACCTGACCTCTTCAACTAAATCATCCGAGTAAAACATTTCAATCCTTCTTATCTATTTTTAGTATCACTCCATCTAGTACACACTCCAGGACCGCGGGATATATATACTCTCGAAATTCTCGACAGCATAGTTATCCGTCATTCCGGCTATGTAGTAGCAAACTATATCCGACTGACTCACGCCGCTGTCGGACATTTTCAGAAATTCCTCCGGAAGAAGGTCCTGATTATCCATGTAATATTCATATAGAATTTCTATAATTTTGAACGCTTTTATCTCTTCGCGTTTAACTATCTCATTTGTATATAAGGTATCAAACATGTACTTCCTGAGTTCGATCAAAGCATCCCAGTAAGGCTCCGACATCTTGATGCGCTCGGAATCCTGAGAATTCTTTACAACATCCATTATCATGCTGTTAATTCGTTCCCTGGTGGTATGTCCCAGCAGATCTGTCAGATGCTTGGGAATAGCTTCTTCTGAAAGAACTCCCGCTCTGATACCATCATCTATATCATGACTTATATAAGCGATTTTATCAGAAACCCTGACTATATCGCCCTCAAGAGTAGCCGGTTTAAGTGCAGTCTTATGATTGAGAATTCCATCTCTCACTTCCCAGGTAAGATTCAGTCCTCTGCCTGCGTGTTCTATCTGTTCTACTACTCTGACACCATGCTCATTATGACTAAAACTCTTGCCGCTTGCTTTTGTAAGAGCCCTCTCTCCAACGTGACCAAAAGGTGTATGACCAATATCGTGAGCCAATGCAATAGCCTCAGTGAGCTCTTCGTTACAACGGACAGCCTTTGCAATAGTCCTGGCTATCTGTGAAACCTCCAGAGTATGAGTAAGTCTGGTCCTGTAATGATCTCCATAAGGTGCCAGAAAAACCTGTGTCTTATGCTTCAGACGCCGGAAGGACTTCGAATGAATAACCCTGTCCCTGTCACGCTGATACACAGTCCTTATCTCGCTCTCCTCCTCAGGTATATCACGCCCCCTGGACTCATCACTGAAGGAAGCATACCTGCTGAGCAGCTTATGTTCATTTTGTTCATACATTTCCCTGATAGTCATACCCCAAAACCATCCTTCTTAAAATGGTAAACTAAAGTTCACCGCTCCCCAAAAAACGCGTACAAGGTATTATTCTGCAAAAAATGATAAAATCCTTTTTTTATCAAAAATAATATTTATATAAGTTCATGAGAATAATAGTGAAGGTCAATGAAAATGGATGAGGGTTCGGCAAAAGCCGAACCCCCGGGTGATTTACTATGTTGCCCGCAAATGCAGGCTATTTTTTTACTTTAACTTTGCTTTTTTAGTAAGACCCTTCTTATAGATCCACTTCTTATAAGCCTTCTTCTTCGACTTCGGCACTTTCACCGTCGGCTTCTTAGCAATCTTTGCAAACGCCTTTGCACCGACTGTTTTAGCTATAAGCTTCGTAGTCTTGATGTTGATAGTCTTCAGACTCTTACATCCGAAGAACGCTTTTGCACCTATTTTTTCTACATTCTCTCCAATGGTTATGGATTTAAGCTTTTTATTATTCTTAAATGCATTCGCTTTAATCTCAGTAACCTTGAAGGTCACTCCGCTTATAGTTACTGTAGCCGGAACTGTAAAGCTCTTCTCTTTCTTTGACAAAGGAGCCACAAATGCCACTGTGCCAGTACCATCCACAGCCGAAGTCAGTATCTGATAATTAGCCTTATTTGTCTCATCAGCAAGCACAGTACCAACTGCCGGAGCCTGAGGCTGAGCAACCTGATCTGTTACAGTTTGCTGAGGTGTAGTTGCTGGTGGCTGAGAAGGATCTGCTGGAGGCTGCTGGCTTCCCTGGTCACCATGAACCTCTCCCGGATTTGAATCTTTTTCTTCTGTCGGAATTTCCTCTTTTACTTCAGAAGATTTTTCCATACTATCATCAGTCTGTTTCTTATCGTCCTTTTTATCCTTCTCATCTTTCGAAACATCAGTTTCATCAGAACTAATATTTCCAACAATTACTTTAATATCTTTAGTAACCTTGCCATCATATGAAGTAGCCTTTACTGTAGTCTGACCATCAGCTATTCCTACGATCGTACCACTCGAACTACATGTAACTATCTTTTCATCCGTGCTCTCAAAATATATGTACGGAACCGTAACATTTTCAGGTAAAACTGTTGCAGTTATTTCAGATGTTTCTCCCTTAGCTATCTTGATTGTATCGGATGTAACATCTATCTTTTCCGCTTCTACAAATACATCTGTAAATTTAGCAGTAAACTTTCCAGACTCTTTAATTGAGTAGGAGTATTCACAATCTTTAGTGATCAGTTCACCTTTGTCATCATACCACCCCAGGAACTCATTATTAACATCCGTAGATGCGCTGAGTGTCACATAATCACCAGGCATAAGATTGTATAAGCTATCAGCTCTACCAATGCCTTCAACTTCAACCTCAGCGGATAATGGATCCACATTATTTCCATCACTAACTACATCTGGCTGGATCTCATTATCTTCTGAATCTAACAAAACAAACTTATCTAAGTCCGGACTGATACTTTCTTTCATCGACTCACCTTTAGTAACTTCGACTTCCTGATAAACCGTTCGACCTATCTCACCTTTATCAGCATCTATTTCTACTAAAGAGTAATCCATCTTTCCGTTATCATTACCTGTAAGTACAATATCACACTCCATATCTGACGGAATATAGAA
>CACZOE010000004.1 GCA_902782695.1 uncultured Lachnospiraceae bacterium
CTAGTTTTGTACCCTCAGAAGAAACATTATAAAATACATTTCCTTCAACATCAGTTCTGAAGTAAAATGCAGCGTTATTTGCATCTTTTCTGAAAACACTTGTTCCAATGAGCTGAGGTTTACTTACTATTTTGTAGTTTTCTTCATATGCGACACTTTCAGGATAGAAAACTCCACCAGCTTCTACTCCGGCAACAGCCCGGATTTGGGTATCTTTATTTATAACCAGCGGTGTTCCGTCATATCTCTTTGTGTTCTCTTTATTGTTAAAAGTATCAGGATAACTTCCATCAAGTGTATAATAAATAGTCCTGTCAGCAAGAGTAGTTGACAAACTCACCTCAACCTTTTGAGTATAAGTAGCTGTTTTCGGTTCAAATATAACAATTGCATTCTTTTCATTTTTGCCAAGCTTATAAGCATTTATATCATCATAATAAGTTGTAGTGGATGAGGCATCTTGGGTTCCACCTTTTGTCTGAAGATATATATATTCTCCCCCATTATTTGAAGGAATCGGTTCAGAATTAGCCTTTTTATCATCTATATATATGTCAAACAGACCATTACTTCTATCAGAAACTATACGAAGCTTATACCATCTATTCTTTTCTATCTTTTCTGTGGCAAGATCAAGCTCCTGATAACACTCTGTTCCATTTGCTCTTGCATACCATTTTCCATCAACAGCATCCACCCCCACATTTGAAAATCTGAAATATCCTGTAGGGTTAGCTTCTGAAAATCTTATCTTACCTTCAACTATATAAGTAGCTGAATTGTCAATTGTTACAGCAACTCTCGTTTCCCAGTAATAATTTACAAACTTTGAAAAAACATTATTATCATCAATCGATGTTATTCTTTGATAATTCTTACTAAGACCAAAGAAAGCTTCTCCACTTTCGGCCTCATCATTATATACTTCAAAATCCTCATTAAAATACACATCATAAGGGAAATAGAACTGAAGAACATTACTAAAAGCATCCTTATCTTTAACAACAACATTTAAATATAAAGGTCCTGATCTAAATGAATTATCATTTATAGTAAGTTTTGTCACAACATCCTGTTTTGCGGTTACCGTAGTACTCTTCCATTCACTTATAGTTGTTTCATCAGCAACCGGAATTTCAGGAGAATCTGAACCCAGATAATAAACCGCACCCTCAACCTTGCTGTTGATCAGTATTATTCCCGATGTTGCACTTGAGCGAAGTATACTCTTTCCTTTAATCATATTTTTAGAAAAAATCGTATAGGTTTCAGAAAATGCGACTGTTTCAGGAACAAAAGAATCACCTTCACCACGCCCGGCAATTGCCCTTATTGTCGAGGTATTGGTTATACTAATAGCGGACGTATATTTTTTCGAAGCACCTGTTGGATAGGATCCATCAGTAGTATAATATATGACTGAATCTTCCAGATCAGTTGAAAGCTCAACATTCTGAGTTCCTACATAGTTAGCTGTTTTAAGACTAAACTTTACACTTGGATCGATAATGTCTGCTTTATCAGTAGGATATGAATAAACAACAATATCATCAAAGCTTGTAGTCTGACCTATTGAAGAACTTAAGACTACTCTTGTAGCAGTCGCCGGCCACGAATACCCCGTATTATAAAGTGCTCCAGCAATCGGTTTAGAGTTTGCCTTTTTACCATCTATATAAACATCATATTCATGAAGTAAAGCGTCATAAACTATTCTTACATCATACCATGTATCAGGCTGAGCAGTCTGCCCCTCCATATTATCAAGCACAGTAAATGTATTTTGGTTGGAAGACCTGTTTGAAACATAAGCCTTCCAGATGCCTTCCTCAAAACAGACACCAGCAATATTATAAGCGAAAGTACTAGAGTAAATGGTTCCATTCTCCCTAAGTCTTCCATAAAACTGCAGTGCCATATAGGCTTTAGGTGAATCAGCTGCTGACATTATCTTTCCTGAAAAGACTGTTATGCAATCCTGACTCTCTCTACCTGTTGTAATATCAGCAGCTGAAGAATTATTGTTCTTTATCTGATAAACATTGTTCATCCCAGCCTTACTGATTACATGATTTGAGTCAAACACAAATCCTGCGCTTCCAGACGACCAACCATCCGGATAAGCCTCAAACTTCTCTTTAAAATAGAAATGCCATGGCAATTCTGCATCAATCACTTCACTCTTATTATTCTCATCAGTCTTATCAACCACGATCAAATGTACATATTTTTTGTTTTGATACATACCTGTTGTATCGGACAAAGCAACTGCCGCTATCCCCCCGTCAGATGTTATACTGTTTGTTGCCTTGTTTCCATTTTCATAGATTTGATCAGCAGTTTTACCTGAATCAGACTTTTCATCAATTATGAAATATATATCCCCTGCAGTATCGCTATAGACCCATGCGGTTGCAGTCGTAGCAGAAGTCCTGTTAACACTGCTGCAGCCAGCAGTTATAGGTTCTGCAGCCTTAACTCCATTCAAATGGAATCCATTAATGCATGCGGATACTATTATCATAATAGATACAATGAGTATCGGTAGAATTCTGCTTCTTGTTTTTGCTATATTCCCTCTCATCTAACCC
>CACZOE010000005.1 GCA_902782695.1 uncultured Lachnospiraceae bacterium
TCTGTTTAAGAAGGAAGTAGGCACCTCCATCAGCGACTACATTCGAAGACAGAAGCTGGAAACTGCCAAAAATATGCTGGTCTATTCAGATTACAGACCAGCTGAGATTGCGTCAATTCTCGCATTTCCGAGCCAGAGCTATTTTACGGAGATTTTCCATAAGTATACCGGACTCACTCCGAAACAGTTTAGATCAGAGCATTTCCAGCAGAGCGTCAGCAGCAGACTGGAGCAAGAAAATAATAATTAATAATAGCAGTGAAAAATTATACAAGTAAAAAACTACAGCGAAAAATAATACATGTAAAAAACAGCAGTGAAAATGACACAAAAAGTGGCAGTCCACAAACAATGTGAACTGCCACTCTTCTTATCTTTAGTTTATATAGATTTATTTATAATCATACTTAAGTACAGTTACTGAAAGCGGCGGAACATCGATAGTGATGGAATTCTTCATCCTGTCGGCAGGTTCTGCCACAGCCTTTATAGACTTCCTTGGTCCCATATTTCTTCCCAGACCACCATACTTTTTATCGTCGGAGGAAAGAATTTCCTTATAGGTTGTGAGACATGGAACACCTATCTTGTAATCCTTTCTTTCAACAGGTACAAAGCTGCAGATAAACATGATCTGATCCTTAGCAGTCTTACCACGTCTTACAAATGCAACTATTCCACTGTCAGCATCATCTACCTTGGTCCACTCAAATCCCATTACTTCGTTATCATTGTAGTACATGGCATCATACTGAGTATAGAGATGATTCAGGTCTCTGACATAATTCTGGATACCCTGATGTTTCTCATCCTCCAGAAGGAACCAGTCCAGACTGCGGGCCTCACTCCACTCACGGAGCTGACCAAATTCCTGACCCATGAAGAGCAGCTTCTTGCCCGGATGTCCTGCCATAAAGCCATAGGCTGTACGGAGATTAGCGAACTTATCAAATTCCAGACCCGGCATCTTGTTCAGCATAGAACACTTCAGATGAACTACCTCATCATGAGAGATTACCAGGATATAGTTCTCTGCATAAGCATATGAAAGTGAGAAGGTCAGACGATTATGATTGAACTTCCTGAAGTAAGGATCCAGCTTCATATATTCCAGGAAATCATTCATCCAGCCCATGTTCCACTTGAAGAGGAAACCAAGTCCGTTCATGGATGATGGAGCTGTAACTCCCGGCCATGCAGTAGACTCCTCAGCTATCAGATATGCTCCCGGATTTCTTTCTTCCATTACAGTATTGATATTCTGGAGAAGCGCGATGGCCTCAAGATTCTCCTTGCCACCGTCCTTATTTGCAACCCATTCTCCATCTCGTTTTCCATAGTCCAGATAAAGCATGGAAGCAACAGCATCAACACGAAGACCGTCTATATGGTACTTCTCAACCCAGAAAAGAGCATTTGATGTAAGGAAATTGGCAACTTCATTTCTGCCGTAATCAAATATGTAAGTACCCCAGTCAGGATGCTCTCCCTTACGCGGATCTGCATTTTCATAAAGCGGCATTCCATCGAAACGTCCAAGTCCATGGGCATCTCTTGGGAAATGTGCCGGAACCCAGTCGAGGATAACTCCTATTCCAAGACTGTGCATATAATCTACAAAATAAGCAAAATCTTCAGGGGAACCATATCTGGAAGTAGGTGCATAATAATTCGTAACCTGATATCCCCAGGAACCGTCAAACGGATACTCTGCTATACCCATGAGCTCGATATGTGTATATCCCATATCTACGATATATTTTCCTATCTCATGTGCATATTCTCTATAAGTGTAGAATCCAAAATCTGAATCCTCTATCTTCTTCTTCCAGGAACCGAGATGACATTCATAGATGGACATCGGACGCTTCATACGTGCTACTCTGTCCAGCTTCTTTCTCTCCTCGATCCATTTATCATCAGTCCATTTCAGCTTGCTGATGTCCACAACTATATTTGCATTATCCGGTCTTACCTGATCCTGATTTCCATAAGGGTCTGCCTTATAAAGAATATCACCATAACGGGTGAGTATCTGGAACTTATAAACTGCTCCCGGTAAAACATCAGGAATGAAGAGCTCGTAAACACCTGATACATTATGTATCTGCATCGGATTCAGAGAACCATCCCACATATTAAAGTCACCGACTACGGATACACGTCTTGCATCCGGTGCCCATACTGCAAAATAAGTTCCCTTAACACCATCTATTTCCATAGGATGTGCACCCATTTTGTTGTACACATCATAATTCTTTCCTTCAGCAAAAAGATAAGCATCAAAGTCTGTAAAAAGACCTTCAAATGCATATGGATCAGCCGACTCTACTGTAGTCCCATCATAATATTCAGTCACCAGTCTGTAAGCTGAACCCTTGAATTTTTTCTTTGGGAAATATACACCGTAGAAGCCTTCTTCACTGATCTTCTCCATCGGAATCGATGTCTTACCCTTTGGCGACTTTATCGAAACGCTCTGGCTATGTGGCTTGAAACACGTGATAACCTGTCCATCCCCATAATCATGGTTACCAAGCAGATGCTTCGGCGCATTTATCTTCCCATCAATCAGCTCATCATAAAGGATCCAGTTTATCCAGTTCTGCAGCTTGTTTCTCATGTAAAAACCCCTCCTGTATTAACTCATTCAAATGACTTGAAGATTCATTTTTCATAACTTTAAGTGTATCATTTATAGCATAAAGTCGCAAGAAAAAAGTGCCACCAGGAAACACCTGACGGCACTCTTATTACTCACTAATTTTGTTCATGAGAAGCTCTGAAACTTAGCCCAGTTTTGCTTACTCACCGATTTTATTTACAGCAACTGTGAGACGTGAAATCTTACGAGCAGCAGTATTCTTGTGGTAGATACCCTTGTTTGCAGCCTTGCTTATCTCTGAGATAGCAACCTTAAGTGCTTCCTCTGCCTCAGCCTTGTTACCAGCCTCGATAGCAGCCTCTACCTTCTTAATGATAGTCTTAACCTTGCTCTTTACAGACTTATTTCTCATCTCTCTTTTCTTGCTAACAAGAATTCTTTTCTTTGCAGATTTGATGTTTGCCATGTCTTAATTCCTCCGGATTATTAAACTGATAAACTATATACACGGGTAAGTTATCTTACCCACCCTGTACTGGATAATGAAGTCAGCCGTCCTTCACCTTCTCAGTACTAAATGATCCACTTAGCCAAGACACGTCAGCATGAAAGTTCTTTCATACCGGGCATATGAATCACAAAACACTATAAAACGACTGTTACAAGGTAACAGCAAAGGATATAATATCAAAATCAATCATCTCAGTCAAGGATTTTTTCTGACAGTTCCTCAACATTTTCATCATTCATGAAATGCTTTCCATCCTTTATATCATACACCTCAAGTGTACTGCCGGTAATGTACTCCAGTTTCCTTATAAGCTTCTTCTTTCCTGTGGTAAATATATCCTTATCTCCGAAGATAACCTTTACCCTGCTGTTCCCGGATTTAGACCTCAGTCTCTTTCTCAGGCTTTCTTCATGAGTATAGTTAAAGTACCTGTCTGTATCCACTCTGAATCTTCTAAGAACCTGCTTATTATATCTGTATCTGCCGCCTGCAGTTTTTAATACTCTGGCTATGGCTGCATCATTCATAAGCCTCCATGGAGTAATTCCGGGACGGGTGGTATCCTTCTCAATTCTTACTGAAGGAGCCACCAGAATTATCTCATCCACATTTCTTCCAAGCCTTGAAGCATACTCCAGTGCTATGTAGCTGCCTACACAATGTCCATACAGAGTTATGCTGTCATACTGTGATAGATTCAGAAGCTTCGTCAGCCTCTTCGCAATCTGTCTGATGGAGGTATTTTCCGGAAATGCTGATATATAGATACCTATGACATCCATATCCAGCCTTTCGGCAAGAGCACTGAAATTCTGTGGTTCTCCACCTGCAAATGGAAAGCAGATCATCACTTTTCTACTTGTTCCGGTTTTCTTCAGATATGTATAATATTTCTTATTCTGAAGATTTTCAGCGATTGCTCTCACTGTTAGATTCTCATAGAAATCTCCAAAGCTGATATCATAACCCTTATCCTGAAGAGCGGTTGTTATATCTATCACGCTTATGGAATCCAGTCCGAATTCAAAGAGATTATCATCCACGCCAACCTTTATAACTTTGGAAACCTCACTTAGAATATCCCTCATTTCACCAGTTGTCTCACTGGTTATTTCATTGGTTGCTTCCCGGGTCTTACTCTCAGAAACTGAACCAGTTTTCGAATCACTGGTTCCATTTCCAGACACTGTCACAGAACGGGCATCAGAAACGAGCATATCTTCATATTCCATGGATAAAAGTTTATCCCTGTCCAGCTTCTGGTTCAGGTTCACCGGAATTTCCTTAACTCTTCTGAAAACAGATGGCACAGCATATGCAGATATCCGGGCTGCTATTTTCTTTTTCAGCTCCATTACCTCCGCATCACCAACCAGATAACACACCAGCCTGTTATCTACATTTATGACCTCCGCCTCTGAGACAGTCTCTTCGCCTATGATTATCTCCTTTATCCCGGACAGATCCACTCTCATACCCCGGAGTTTTATCTGTCTGTCCTGCCTTCCATAAATGTAGATATTTCCGTCAGGTCTAAGCTCTCCCAGATCTCCAGTCCTGAAGATCCTCTCACTGCCCTGCACAGTATATCCTGATGCAGTACAGTCTCCTGAAACAGTACTGTCATCATCAGGTAACGTTTTTTCGGTTACATAGCCCTTTCCAACCAGCTCTCCGGCTATACATATCTCACCGATAACCCCCTCCGGAAGAATTCTTCCCCGGCTGTTCATTATATATATCCTGGTGTTATCTACCGGACGACCGATAGGAATATCGCCCAAACCTTCCACACATTCAAAATGTGTTACGTCGATAGTACATTCAGCTGGTCCATAGAAGTTCATAAGTCTGACTCCCGGCAGTATTCTGAAGAACTCATTCACCTGATGCTTCTCCAGCTTCTCACCGCTGACATAAACCTCCCGCAGATCAGGAAGGCTGATCTTACTTCTATCTATAATCTTAAGTACCGCCTCCAGCATGGTGGGTACAAAATGTACTTTTTCTATTTTATTTTTTGCAAGCTTTTCAAGCAGCCTGTCAGGCATCCGCTCCTCCCCTGGAGGAAGCAGATAGAGACTTGCTCCGAAAACAGGACTCAGCATCTCCCAGACAGACACATCAAATGTATTTACCGTCTTCTGCATTATCCTGTCACTGAGGCCATATATCCTGTCCTGCCACATAAGGCGAGTCAGAAGAGACCGCCTGCTGATTTCTATACATTTAGGTTCTCCTGTGGAACCGGAAGTACATATCAGATAGGCTGCGCTGTCAGGATCATATTCATCATATCCGCCATACTCGTCACGGTCGCCATTTTTCGCAGTGTTTTCATCCCCCGATCCAGCGTGACTTCCAGATATCAGTTCATCAGAATCCAGAGCCGCGTCCACATCTGATTTTCTTATAACTATATCCGCAAACTCCTCAGCTCCGGGAACCTCTTCTGAAAGAATCATAAATGCTTTACCAGCCATAAGCGTTCCCAGCACAGCTACTATCATCTCGGGGCTTCTTGGAATAGCAACTCCTACCCTTAAGCCCTCTTTAGGCTTAAGATAATGTGCCATTTTCTGAGAAAACTCATAAAGCTGTTTTCCGGAGAGTGTTCCTTCGTCCCATATCAGAGCCGTTTCATTACCGGTATTCTTTCTGAAGATATCAGTTATATCTCTTATCTCAGAATGATATTCTGTATCATTAAGAGCGTCCCAAGCCTTCTTTTCAGCTTCTGTCAAAAGCTCTATATCTGAAAGCTTTTCAGCTCCATTTTGCTGCTGCTCAAGTATATAGATTATGGACTCACCCATATTTTTTATGAAGCTGTCCTCATAAAGGTCATTATTATAGAAGATGCTGAACTTTAGCTCTTCTCCGGACTCTTCTGCAGAAATTCTCAGCGGAACATCCAGATGACCATTAAATATCTCCGCAGTCCTTCCTATATCTATATCAGGAAGATAATCCTCGTATCTGTAAGAAACTGACACCTCATAAGGATTTATCTTCATATTTTCCTTTGGTACATAAAAACCAAATCTAATAAGTTTAAATATATCAGACTTGATCTTCTTCTTTAGTTCAGCCAGACTGTCGGAATCATGATCTATCATAAGAGGCACAGTATTGGCAAACATTCCGATAACGCCCATTTCCTCTCTGGTTCTGTTACCCATTACAAATCCAAATGCAAGTCTTCTTTCATCAAGTATCTCAGACAGGAAAATGTATACAGCTGAGAGGAAATCCTCAGTCATGTATTTCTTATACAGCTTCGTGGTAAAACACATTTCCCCGGCTTCAGTATGTTCAGCCTCTTTTCTGGCGATACGGACAGGACTGTAGTAACGAAGCTTACTGCTGAAATACTTTTCTGCAGCAGCTATTTTATCTTCATCAGGCTCAGTATAGGTGGCAGAGGTATTTTCGCAGATATACTCCTCTCCCTTTATAAGAGCATAGTATCCATCCTGGACACAATGGGCCAGTATCTGAATGGAAACGCTGTCTCCAAGCATATGATGCAGCTTAAAGAAAATGGAAGGTTTTCCACCATATTCAATTACCTGCACAAGAAAAAGCGGATTATCATAGATATCCTCAAAAGGTATCTTCATCTGCTCCTTCGCATACTGAAGTACGCCCTCATAATCTGTATCAAGTCTGACCTCTTCCGGAGCATAGTCCTCATAGATATACTCATAGAAATCAAGAGTCTTTGAAAGTCTTAATCTGAGAGATACCGTCTTGTTGATTATCTCCTTAACGATTTTTACCAGTTGATTCTTCTCGAGAATTACTTCATCATCAAAAGAAAGCACACCTCCGATATTCATCAGTGCACTCTCCTCATAAAGCATCTCTGCATAATAAATTCTCTTTTGATAGTCATTCATTTTCATAGACTGAAACCCTAAGTTATTATTTCTTCAAAGAGCCTTTCTCTTTTTCATCCATTTTATTAGAAAACCAGGTCTTCATTTTTTCAGAATTAATTATATATAAAACCGAAAGAATAATCAAAACCACCGAAATTATCTGAATATTAGTAAGTCCCATATGCTTTACACTGTAGGGATTCTCAGTAAAAAATTCAGATATAAAAAATGTACCCGAAAATCCTGCCACTGTAAACCCTATTAAATCTTTTCCTTTAATCAGAAGAACTATCAGAATCACCAGCAGTATCACCATACATACTATTTCAAGCACCTGGCAGGGAAAAACCGGATGTTCTACTTCAGGATTCTGTGGAAATGTAAGAGCCAGGGGTCCATTATACTCGACTCCATAACAGCAGCCCCGGGAAAGACATCCAAGCCTGTTAAATATGTGCTGCACCGGAAGCATCAGCGCTGCAAGACTTCCAGCTTTAAACGTATCTTCAGGAGATGCAAGAGAAAATCCAAATACCTCCCGGCATATTCCTCTGATCAGAAATGCAGCAGGAAAAAACAGGATCATAAAAGTTATTATGTGTCCAAGAAAATGTGAACCCACCAGATTTTTCATGTCAAACCAGAGATTTTCTCTCTTCTCCAGTGCCCCATCATTGATAACCCTGACTGCGGCAGAAATATATTTACCAACTATAAGAACTGCCCCGTAGGCAAATACAAAAAGAAGACTTCTAAAAGTCTTAAAAGTTTTGAAGTACAGTATCAGAAGTATTAAGATTGACAGAACCACTCCAACATTTATAAATGTGCTATACATGCTAAGAGGTCCAAAGGGTGATATCCAGTAATCTGTCATTTTTCCTCTCTAGAAAAAACCTCCCGGTAAAAACTTACCAGGAGGTCTAAACCGTCTCTTATCTGTTATAAATTATTTAACAACATATCTCTTGCTGAGCTTAGAGTATCCAGCCTTGGTTATTTTAACCTTAACCTTCTTTCCTCTCTTCAGCTTAGATGAAAGCTTGATTGTAACTTTTCCACTACTTCCTGCAACTCTTGTATATGTCTTTCCGCCATATGTTACTTTTACAGTTGCGCCAACAGTTGTCTTAACAGTTACCTTCTTCTTATTTCTCTTAGCTGTAACCTTGCAAGAAAGCTTTTCCTTCTTACCATTCTTTCTCAGGTTGAACTTATATTTACCTGAACCACCAGTCATCTTGATATAGTAGGTACCAGGTTCTATCTGAAGTTCCTTATTGTTATATACCTTTGGAGAAGTCTCCTCCTCACCCATGCCATATACAGTCTCATTCAGGATAGTCTTTGAAAGATCCTGATTCATCAGTTCAAATCTGATGCTGTTTGTACTGTAGTTCTGAATATTTAACTGATACTTTCCACCAGGAATATTTACCAGGAACCAGTCTTCCTTATCTGTAAATGTAAGAGCACCAACGATATCTGTACCAAGTGCATAACCAAGTGGCTGATCATATGAGTAAGCACCATAATCATTTACACCATATGGTGTTGTCTGAGCCATAAGTCTGTACTTGTTATTTGCAGTATCCTTGTCACAGCTGTCACATTTAATCTTCAGATAATATGTTCCTGCTGAAAGCACGTTCTTGATAGCACCTGTCTTAGGTGATGTAGCTGTACCACCTGATACATACTTACCACATCCATCCAGGTAATTAACTGACATATCAGCATTCCATAATGAATAGTAGATTCTGTTATCCATGAATGTCATGATTCTGAATTCAAATGCTCCATCATCAGGAATAGTGATAAGATAGATATCTTCCTTATGCTCTGTTGTAACTCCTGCTTCTTCATTCTTCTCCCAAAGTGCCACATCTCCGGAATACTGTCCGTTTAAAGCGAGTGGAACTGCATTTACGGGAGCATCAGCTCTAACTCCAGCCTTCGCAACAAAAAGCATTACGATGCTGAGCATGAGCATTGCAAAAAGAATCTGGGTTCTTTTTCTTGCTTGCATTTTTTAATCCTTCCTTTCTCTCTCCCAGGCAATTTCACATAAATTGCCCAAAAACCATATATGCTAGAAGTGTATCACTCTATCATTTGCATTGTCAACAAAAAAGCTATGTCATTTTTGGCAATAATTACTATTCGGCAGATTGCACAGAATGCATTGTGCAACACTTCTAAACTTTAAAGATAAAACTCCCCCTTGTAGTAAAACCAATTAAAGTTTATACTCTAGTCATGGCTGATTATAAGAGAAAAACAAAAGAAAACCCTACAACTAAATCTATGAAGACTGTCCGTTCTCATATAGAAGAGAGAACCTTCAGTAATGTTTATCTGCTTTTCGGTGAGGAAACCTATCTGGTAAACCAGTACCGGGACATGCTTATTCATGCTCTGGTAAATGATGGTGATACCATGAACTTCACCACCTATAATGCAGATTCTTTTAATGTAAATTCTGTCGCCGGAGATATGGTCACCATGCCATTCCTTGCCGAGTACAGGGTTGTTCTGGTAGATAACAGCGGCATTTTTGATAAGTCAGATGAAAGTGTCCTGGACTTTCTGAAGGACGCCGGAGATACCAACATCCTGATATTCACTGAGCAGAAGGTTGACAAGCGAAAGAAAGTCTACACCACCCTGTCTAAAATGGAGAATGCTTCCTGTCTGGAATTCAAAACGCCGGACATGGGAACTCTCATAGCCTGGATAGGAAATATCCTGTCTGAGGGAAATATAAAAGTCAGAGTTACTGTCCCGGAAAAGCTTATCTCAGCTGTCGGAACAGATATGAATACATTGAAAAACGAAGCTATAAAGCTTCATGACTATGCCATGGAGCGGGGTGAAATAGTCGACAAGGATGTAGACGACATTTGTGTGAGCCCGGTAGAGGACAAAATATTTGATATGTGCGAAGCCATTTCACGTAAGGACGGAGCAAAGGCCATATCCCTTTATAATGACCTCTGTATACTGAAAACCAAACCAATGTCCGTCATTTTCCTGGTGACCCGTCAGTACAACCAGCTGATTCAGGTCAACCAGTTGATCTTAGAAGGGGCAAATGCATCCAAGGTATCCTCATTTCTGAAGACACCGGAATTTGTTGCCAGAAAATACATGTCTATTTGCAAGAACTACACGCAGAGTGAGCTGCTGAAAGCGCTTGATATGTGTCAGGACGCTGACCTCGCTGTAAAAACCGGCCGTCTCAGCGATGTAAACTCAGCCGAAAAGCTCATCGTTACACTACTTCAGTAAAAAAGTCAGGGGTATCGTGCCCCTGACTTAACTTTTTTATACAAGTCCTGAAGTAATTCCTTCACCTACATTTGGCGACATTACTGACCAGATTATATCAAGTATAAATATTACTATCAAAACAAGGCAGACAATCTTCCTTGTTTTTTCATTTACTTTCATATACATATCATCAATCATTGGTGACAGGATATAGGAAAATGCCAGCCCAGCCATTCCGAATACCAGCAGTCCTTCGAGACAGATACGTCCGTTTAGATTCAGGAAATATCCTGTATAATCCCACCACTTTGCATTAAAGAGTTTCTCAAGAATCCAGGATGTGAAATATTCCAGACCACCACATACTCCAACAGTTGCAGCAAAAAGCGGCCCCGGTTTCTCTCTGATAGGTCTGAGAAGTAATATTATCAGAATACCACCCACTCCATAGATAGGAAGCCATGGACCGTGAAGTGTTCCTCTGTTGTAGAAATGTCCTGACTGCGCAAGGTAAAGTCCAACCTCCCACAGCCATCCTACTAATGAGTAGGTGAAGAACAGCTGTGTCAGAGAAAGAAACGAATACTTTCTCATATAATCATGTTTAAGAGAATGTATATCTACCGTAGGAAGATCGAGAACCTCAACACCTGACGGATGCTCTCTGTTTTCCACATGATCAATGGCCAGCATGTCATCATTCAGCCATTTTCTAAGTTCTAGAGGAAGACTTTCCTTCTTCTCTGTTCTGATTCTCATATACAGCTCAGCTCTGACACATTCTATATACGCATCAGAGAAAAACAGTCCCGACAGATTGAAAGTAAAGTATGAAAGAATATACCAGGGCAGCATAGAAACATCTATAAGGAAGGCCTTATACTTATCCCCTTCCATAAGAAGTTTGGATATCTTAAAAGCATCCCTCTTTCCTATCTCAGGATTCTCCGCAACGATATAAGGGATAAGAAGATACTCATACCGCTTTATAAATCCTCCCACAATTGTCAGATTCCAAAGCACCTGGAATAAATATTTCATGAACATAACAGCTGAAATATTCTTCAGTCTCTTATTCTTATAAGGAAAAAGAAGTTCCCCCGGTCCGGTTTCCTGATAGCGTCGCTGTTCCAGATAATACCTGTTTTTTCCGACTACTATTACATTTTTAACAAAAACGAAAACAAATATAGAAAGAATGGCAAAAAGGAAAATAATAATAGAACTGGCAACTTTGCCCTTAAAGACAACTTCATTAACTCCGTTGAGTACACCGAATATGAAGGACTGACTTCCTGTTATTTCATTAACAAATACAGAAGCAACTCCCCCATAATACTGAGCAGATGTGGTAGAAATCTTGGAAGGATCCGGTACACTATCTATGCCAAAAATATTTAGAATAAATTTATAGATAATACTTGCATTAGACAGATCGAGACCACGTCCCATAGTATTAGTTGAATCAGATAAATCCTTGGTCAGAAAATCCGATGTCGAGACTGTCTCTTCCATAGCATTTATGCCAGCTTCCACATTTTTCTCAACATCAGTTTTTGATTCCTCAACCATATCCAGTGTTGTGGAAACAGATTTGTCATCCGTATAATTTATACGACCAGACGCAAGAGAATATCCACCATTTATGATGACAGAGGTCACAAATATGATCAAAATATTCAGGAAATATCTTCTTTTTAGATTCTTTATTCCCTCTCTTCTTATTTCTCTTCTGACATATTTGTTTAGCATAGCTTTACTCTTCCCCCGTACAAGCAGATATATAACTTATAAACCGCCAGCTTTCTCAGAAAACCAGCGGATTATAATGACTTTTTTTATAAATTATGTATGGCTCTGCGCGACTTTTCTTTCCTTCTGATAAGTTAGATTATCCGATCAAATCCTTAATCTTTGAAATAACAGCCAGCTTTTTCATATCCTTGATCTTAGATTTAATTATCATTTCTGCAGCCAGCTTCTTCAGGTCTGCATCTGAAAGCTTCTGAAGAAGATTTGAATCCTGAATTTTCTTTCTCAGGTCTGCTTCTATCAGCTTCTCTTTTATATTTACATCAGGAAGTTTATCCTTCAGATCAATATCAGCTAATATATTTTTTATATCAGCATCAGAAATTTTCTGCTTCAGATCTATATCAGATATTTTTTGTCTGAGATCCAGATCAGAAATCTTCTGACTGATAGCAGCATCCTGAAGTTTCTGCTTCAGACCGGATATATCTACATCATCTATCCTGTCAGTGATCACTCTCTTATATGGAGTAAAGGAAAGAATACCTATACCAAGAGCAGCAATACCGCCAACCAGAGACAAAACTCCTGTCCCTACTTTGCAGCCCATCTTTCTGGAAAGTCTTGTTCTTTCCTGCTCCTTATATTCCTCCAGATAGAACTCATCCATCTCCGGATCATCCTCATCCAGATCTTCCAGTTCATAGCTTATATCCTTAGCATCAAAGAGCTTCTTAACACCGATGGCAATAGTTGCTATACCGGTCACTACAAAAGCTCCCTTGATTATATCTTCCTTCTCTATTTCGCACCCCATTATCTTAAAAACTGCCATAATACATCCTCCTCAGACTATTACTTAAATCGTCATTTTACGATAATAAAACTGTATCTAATTATAAAATGTATCCCCCGAAAAAACAACCATTCTTTTTGTTGTTACCATTAACATAAATGTTTCTTTCTTCTTCACAAAAAGGGCATGTGCGTGTTATACTAATTCTGCAAAATATCAAGTAAATATATAAGAATCACAGTAGCAAATATATATGAGATACGGAGGCTAAAAACAAGATGCGCTTTAGTGAATTACTGAATACTTATATAGATAAATCAGAAATCACAAAAAACAGTCTGATAAGTACACTTAAAATAGACAGATCTACATTTTACCAGATATTAGGCGGACGTAGACTTCCCACAGAAAAACAGCTTAATGACATAGTAGATAAGCTTGATATTGCAACCATAGAGGTTAAGCGTCTGATGGATGCTTATGAAAGAGATACCCTTGGAGAAGATGCATATCAGGCCCAGCTGTTTGTTCAGTCTGCTATGGATATCATTTCTGAGTCAGATTACAAGAGTCAGGACATAAGTATAAGTATAAAGGCTTCGGATAAAAAAACAGAGTATAAATCCCATGTATCCGGAAAGACACAGGTTAAAAAAATCCTGAGACAGCTTATTATTGATGAAATGACAAGCACCACAGGTTTCATAGATATTTTCATGTATCTTTCACTTCAATCTGAGCTCGATATTTTCCAGACATTAAAATATGCTGGCGGACAGAAAGATGGAAGTAAAGTTCCGGTCAGACAGCTGGTAGAGTTTCCTATAGGAAACATTTTTATGAATCCTGAAAGCATCAAGATTCTGAAATATTATCTGGAATTTTTACTGGGACAGAATCTGGATTATAAAGCTTTCTACTACTACGCCGGCGGAGACCTGTCTGCAAGAATGGGAGTTATATATCCATTCTATATGATTTTTTCAGAAAGAATAGTCCTGATAAATAAAGACGGAGACGAACTCCTTCTGATAGAAGATGAAAACGTACGTAGTGCCTGGTCCCAGGGATTTGATAAACTCATAGAGCTGGCAGATTCTCTGGTAACAAGCTTCAGCAAAAAAGAAGACTATGTTGCACTTATAGGTTCCAGAGGAAATAAAACTTTATACATAGCTGAAAAACGTCCGGGAATCAGTTTTATGCTCACGAAAGAATTCATGGATAAATACATTCCCAAGGAAATACACGAAGCCATCTATGCCCATGTAAATTGCTTTACTCATGCCAAGTATGTTGAGATAGTTTCGCCCGACGGTATCAAAGCCTTCCGGGAAGATAAATGTATCAACGAAGCAGGTTTTGCATTAAAAGCAGATGAAAAAGATGTTGAGTACGTAGTGGAATGGATGAAAGAACGTGTTCATAACACACTGGAAATAGTTGACCCCGAAAAGGTCACTCTTTCTGATAACTGGTCCATCACCGTTATTGATGGCGAATGCGTAATCCTGGTACCTTATCTCTCCAACGATAAAATCGTTTATATAACCGAGAAAAACATCGTAAAAGCATTTACCAGTTATATGAATAATCTATCCTCTTCAGGTCTTTTACTTAATGAAGAGAAAACTGAAGAACTATTCAAATAAAATATTTTTTTCAGGTTTTATTTATGTCTATATATTTAGTACTTATTAAGATATGCATCGACTGTACTGTAGCTATTTATTAAGATGTACTTAAGCTATACATCTATCTATTATATCATTCTTAGGGGGAGTGGCAAGAAAGTGTTGCCACTCCCCTTGCCACTATGCAGCATAAAAATAACATGATAATATGAAGGTGATCAATGGATCACCTCTCACGGTGCCCTGCAAACATAACATTTTATGTGCGGGGCATCGATCCATTAATCTTGCATTTTTCTAAGATATCTGATTCCAGATCTCTCGGCATCAATTTTCGCTATTTCATCTGATATTGTTGCCTCATCCCTTTCTCAGACGCTTAATTCCTGGACCTCCGGCATCAATTCTGCCTCTTTCTCCTGATATTGTTGCCTCATCCCTTTTTCAGACGCTTGACCTTATACTGATCAAATGGAATTCATTGTTTCTTTCCCTGTAATATCATCGACAGTGGATAACCACTATGATCTAAAGAGGAAAAACCACCGCTGATATCATAATCAAACTCCTTGAGTCCGGTGATGACAATTCCGTTATTGCACATTCCAGATATTATTTCTGACATAGAATGAGTAAAATCAGTAAAAGTCTTCGAATGATAGTTTTTCAGTGTCATATAATAGATGCCGCCATTCCCGATCCATTCATGCTCAAAATAAGAAAAATGACATTCTTTTTTATGCTCCGAATCAAACTCAGCATCGCCTTCCGTGGCTAGCATATTCGTGCATGGATGCTGTTCATTAATCACGATTACAGCCCCGGGCTTCATGCATTTTGACACGATTTCAAAAAAGCGATCCAGATTTTTGAACCAGCATAATGCTCCGATAGTGATGATCACGATGTCAAACTGTTCTCTGAAACGATCATCAATATCATAAACATTCACAGCCTCAAACATACAAGGCAGGTTCAATTCTTTTGCTTTTTCATTTGCAAAAGCCACCTGATTTTCAGCTATGTCAAATCCTACGCCCTTTGTGGCCTTTCCGCTTTTTACCAAAGAAAGCAGTTCGCGACCGTTATTACAACAGAACTGACCGACCGTCTTTCCCTCCGTATCGATGTTCCGCAAAACATCTACCATTTCTTTTTCGAAAAAAGGATAATCTTCTTTCTGTATGCGATCTGTTATATCGCCTCCCCAGGATGCGTCCCTGTTATCAAAGGCCTCTTCCCATGCCGCTTTATTTCCTTCTATATACTTATCCATTTTATTACCTTTCTGCTCCTATGACCATTTATCCTACTGGAAAATAATCATATCTTCTTCAAATAAAAATACTTGCTAAGCTTTGGATCATCATCTTTGCGAACAAATTCCAATTCATAACCAAGTTTTTTATAAAACTCCGGTGCCTGAAATCCAAAAGTCGTAAGTGTAATTTTTTTATAGTCTTTATCTTTGTATGCGTCCTCAACTGCCACAACAAGTTTACTGCCAACACCATCTCTTCTATAATCTTTGCCTACGATCAGGTCTCCAATATGGACCTCATTGTAGTAGGCTCTTCCAGTGATAACTCCGGCAATTCTGCCATCGTCTTCTGCAACAAAACAAAACTCCTCAAAACCAAGCGCTACATCACAATCAATCGCATAATTTGAGAATTCAACGTTAGTAAATTTTTCTACTCTTTCATCTTCTGTAACTCTCTTTATTTCCATGTCACTTTTCTCTTTCTTACCTGTATTTAATACTGCAATTAATCTTACTAACAACTATATTATTGTATTCTATCCCATAACTGAACTTCCACATATGCATACTTGCCGAGAGATTTCTTGAGGAAAACGTCAACGGATCCATTACAAGCTTCAATTCGCTCAAATAATAGATTTTTCGTCAGAACAACTGGCACATTTCCATGCATCATCAAAGCACAGCTGTCTCCAAGAGTGAAGCTGACCTGATCGTCGGGAATATCTTCCAAATCAATAATAATCTTATCACCGCTGTTAAACCATTCTCTAAGATATTCACACTCCAGAAGGGTAAACGAATAAGGATTGGGGAGCTTCGGTTTTCCACCTAATTGTATAAATCTCTCACGCACAAAGGCATCCGCTTTCTTTCGTGCAGGATAATAGTTTTCAAAATCAGCGAAACGGCCAAAGCTGGTAGTATTCGGATGTGCATTGGCAAGTTCCTTTGCCTTGCGAAAAGCTTGCTTCTCAGGAAGAAGCATTATGTTTTTCCACGGATCTGTCCCCGGATAATAGTAGTGCGTAATATATAGCTTTTCCGTCTCCCTATAGTCCTTTTCATATCTTTGATTTACATGATAGTTTATCAGCTTCTAAGCGAAAAACCGCGACTGCTTCAACCATTTCTTTAGAATAACTCCATTCAGATTTTCCGGAAATATGATTCATTAAGGTATTTAATCCTTTTATCTTTTCCTCAGCATCTTCAACTATTGATAACCTGCCAGTACCGATAACACTTTGGAACTTAGCTGAATAATCACATGCAACATCAGCCTCTAACAATTCATATATACCATCAATTTCAAATCCAACATTGGGCGAGAGTTTACTAAGTTCGTATTTTCGTCCTGCTTTAGCTCCGTGAAAATAGAATATATATTTTCCATTTTCATATATATATCCATAATTAACCGGAACAATGTACAAATCTCCATCATCATTGAACGCTATTCTTATTATCTGTTCTTTAGCAACAAACTGTTCAATTAAAGCTTTATCTGTAATTTCTCTATCGCTTCTTCTCATTTTTTATTTCTCACTTCTTATAAACCATTCGATAATTTGTATCCTGCCTTGTCGAATAACGGCACAACACACATTTCACATTATAACCTATCACTTATCTTCTGACTACATAAATTGCATACATAAAAGAGCATCTCAAATCTCGTACAAAACAGAGCATTCCATCTAATGTAATATTGATAAGTTTTTTTATGTTTTATCGCATGCAATCTAGCTCCATCCGACACATTCTTTTTTAATATCATTAATTCTGCTGACACCCTGTCATAATAATTCTGGTATAATTTAATAACACTTTCTATATCATCTAAATAAATGTTTCTCTGAGTTTGATCTCACGCTTGTTTCCTGGACCTCTGGCATCAATTTTCGCCCTTTCATCCGGGATTGTTGCCTCATCCTCCTCCCGAGACAGATAATTCATATTTAATAGTTAATATTGAATAATTATCGCCCCTTCTCTGTCAGTGCGAAATATATGGATATTCTGGTTTTCCAGCCTGTCTATTGTTTCTGGAGAGGGATGTCCGTACCTATTTTTCCTGGCGCAGGATATAACAGTCATATCTGGACTATAAGCTTCCAGAAATTCCTGAGAACTTGAATACTTTGATCCATGGTGTGGGCACTTAAGTATACGTTTTCCACTTCGCTCCAGACTTTTAACTTCATCGAGCAGAGACCTCTCGACATCCTGGCTTATATCTCCTGTAAATAGAACCTCTATATTTTTATCACAAAAATCCATGACCAGAGAGTAATCATTTCCGTTTGTATTTCCTTTGATATTCTCTTTAACATCTGTTTTAATTTCGGACACTCTGTCTTTACCCGGATAGAGCACTCTGAAATGTCCGTCAATCACCATATCTTTTCCTATTTCTATGAGTTCCGTCTCTGTAGACTGTTTTACAAGCCTTTCCATAGAGTCCTTTTCATACTGCTCTGTAAATCTTTCCATAAACTTCTGCCTAACCTTTTCTACAGATTGTTCTAAGAAGTTCTTTTCAGGCTTATCTATAGACTTTGCCATAGACTCATCCTCAGACTCTCTCTCAGGCATTCGAATATTTTCTTCTATAGAACTCTCCATAGACTTATCCTCAGGCTCTCCCTCAGAATTCTCCACAAGTTTCTCTTGGGACTTTCCAATAGAATCCTTGATGGCTGTATAGTTCTCGCTATCTGAGGTTTCTTCTGCTACTGCCACATATTTCACCCGGATTCCGTACATGTCTTTATTCTGAAGCAGGTAAAGAATTCCATTCATATGATCACTATCCATGTGGGAAATAAAAATGGTTTCAACCTCAGATATTCCATAGTATTTGAGTGCCGGAATAAGCGTATATCTTCCCAGCTCTGACTTGTTTGAAGACCCTGCATCCATGATATAGTTTCTCCCGTCTGAAGTTCTGATGATGACTCCATCTCCTTGTCCCACATCCAGAAAAACCAGCTCTGATTTCATATAATTAGATATATAAGTTCCAGCAAGAAGGCCTGCCGATACCATTATTGAAAATGTAATGTATACCAGCAATTTCTGAAATCTAAGTTTCTGCCCTTTATTTTTCCGCTCTTTATACGTCTCCTCTATATCTTTTTCCTCTTTGTCTTTCTGTTCTTTATTCTTCTCATAATTTTCCTGCATATTTCTTTTCTGAGCTCTAGGTTTCGGAACATTAAATATCCGATTTGAGATCATCATATCTTTGAACTTCAAAAATCTCTGTTCATTCACTTTGAACTTCAAAAATCTCTGTTCATTCACTTTGAACTTCAGAAATCTCTGTTCATTCACTTTGAACTTCAGAAATCTCTGTTCATTCACTTTGTTTTTCACACCCCGTTTAAAAACCATATACAGCAGATACAAAAAACCTGCCAGAATCAGATAATAAATGATAATGCCAAGGGTGCTTATGTGACCTGTTATGATGACGGAGTATCTCCACTTGAGAACAAGTCTGCATAACAACTCGTACAGTTTTAAGATTCCAGATGACACATTTACAAATAGCCTGATGACCCTAGAGGTCAGCCATCCTCCCATGCTGCCTGCCGCAGCCCCGAGTAAAATTACAAGAAATCCCAATACGATAACTATGCTGAGAAGAAATGTAACTATAAGACTTAGCAGCATAGCGAAAACTGGCACCTCATAATAACTAAATATGATAAGAGGTATCATCCACAGATTTATGCTGAAGGACATGATAACTGTACCCAGCAGTTTTTTAACCACATTTCTCATATGCTTTGGGAGCTCGTGAAATCTTTCTCTGGCAAATATGGAATCGTAGATAACATTTCCTGTCCATATGCCAAGAATTGCTGCGAAGCTCATAAGCAACCCCGAGCTGAATATGCTGTCCGGATTTAGAATTATCATTACAAGAAGCGCCTCTATCATACTAGTAGGCAGGTCCGGAGTTCTTTTCAAAATGTACGCCGATTTTATGATTATCAGCATGATCACTGCCCTCATGGTAGCCTGGGACATACCCGTCATTATCCCGTAAAGAACAAGAAATACCACCTCCAGAACGCAGCTTATATTTTTTCTGATACCGGCTCTGATAAGTAACCACTCAAGAATCCCTGCAATCAGCGCAATATGAAGCCCCGAGATAGCAAGTATATGCGCAATGCCTGCCCTCTGATACAGAAGTTTTATATCCTTATCCATGGCGGATTTATCTCCAAGAAGCAGTGTTTTTAATATAGCGGCATTTTCTGATGTGTAATATCTGTCCAGTATCCGGCCTGCATTTTTACTCATCCTTCCGAGGAACATGAGCAGATAGTTTCCACCCTCTCCTGGCTCAATCGACTCACACCTTATCTGGTATCTGATTCCCTGTCCCAGATAATACTGCTCCATATCCATTTCTCCGGGATTTGACGCTTTACTCAGCCTTTCGACAGTTCCAATGATTTCGACTCTTCTGCCCTGGGTAATTTCCTCTGGCATTTTCTCCGCCATTTCCTCTAGCATTTCCTCTGCCATTTCCTCCGCCGTTTCCTCTGCCATTCCCTCTGGCTTTTTCACCGAGAAGTCCATCTTGTCTGTATCAAGCAGGATTAGTATTTTTTCGAAAGATCCATCTCTTTGACACACCAGCCGGGTGGAGGCATCGGTGGCTTTTATACTTCGGACGATGCCCCTTACTTTGACCGGATTTCCAGTATCTGCTGATTCTTTCAGTATGGCAGCACTTGTACCGGGACCAGCATAGTAATATCCATAGCTCCAGATACCCCCTAAAATAAAGCACAAAAAAAGCAACAGATTTAAGCATCGGTTACCCATCACTATAAATCTGTTGCATATTATCAAAATTATTAAGGAAAGAATGCTAATGACTGCGGAATAAAAAGGGTATCCATCCAGCAGCCGAAAGGCTGTCTCTCCGAGAAGAAAGAGACTGCCCATCACAAGCAGTGGTCTTCTCATTTCTAATCCTCATAGTAATAAAATGAACTATCTGTATAAGTGGCAGTATCTATCTCCCTGCCATCTGCATCCAGCAGAATTATATTTACGCTTTCTATGTCTAGCTCATCCAGGCTTTTTATCAGCGCTGCCTCATTCAGAAGCTTCAGCTCTGCTGTCATATCATCGTTAAAATGCATATATAGAGTTATATTTCTGTCATCATCGATCAGATATTTCTCTATACCAATTCCTTCATCCAGGGTCATTGCCTCGATTACTTCCTTTACAGCATCTGCCAGATTGTCAGGCTGCTTCAGCTGATATCTCTCTTCATCCGCTCTAACTGTTTTATCTTCAACATGATACAGCTGGACTGTACCTGCCTTTGCCGATACATTATCAGTTATGGATTCCTGAAAGGTCTGGGGTTCTTCACCACAGCCTGCCAGAAGAGACACAGTAAAAAGATATATAATTATCATCGATGTCCTGATCAGATGATCAGGCATTCGCAGTTTTTTCATCTGCCTTCTCCTCGATAACTGTATTTTCAGCTACTGTCTGAATCTTGCTCCTATCCTGTCTGAGAGGGATTCTGACCGTAAATGTAGTACCCTTGCCAGACTCACTATAGAGCTTGATGGTTCCACGGTGGGAATTGATAATGCTTCTGGTTATTGAAAGACCGAGACCCGTTCCACCGGTATCCCTGCTTCTCGCTTTATCAACTCTGTAGAACTTGTCAAAGACTTTATCCTTTGCATCTTCAGGAATTCCTACACCTGAATCCGCAACCTTGACATAGAAAAACTTATTATCCGCATTGAGACTGCATTTGATCCATCCGCTGTCTATGTTATATTTAACAGCATTTTCCACCAGATTGGAAATAGCCAGTGACAGCTTCACCTTATCTATCTCAGCCATAACTTCTTTGAAGCTCTCATACTCCAGGCTGATGCTTCTTCTTGCCGCCAGTGGGCTGACAGTCTTGATAATGGTTTCCATCATCTCATTTACATCGGCCTCTTCGAAATTCAGATCATTTCCCTGCGAATCCGTTTTTACAAGAGTGAGCAGATCGTTGATGATTTTAGTCTCTCTATCGATTTCCTCCACGATATCACTCATGAATTCCTTGTAATCCTCAACATCAGCGCCTTCATTTTCAGTTATGGATTCTGCCAGCACCTTCATAGAAGTAATAGGCGTTTTCAGCTCGTGTGATACATTTGAAACAAATTCTGATCTGGTCTGGTCAATGGATGAAAGTCTTGACAGTATCTCATTGAAGCTCTCTGCAAAATGCTGAGTCTCGGAAAACCTCTGGTCGCTGAGCCTCTCCTGCAGATTACCCTGAACTGCATGAGTCATCTGCTCATTAATATTATCCAGATCGTTTACTGTACCCTTTGAAATCCTTACAATTATCAGGATATCCAGAGCAAACACTATAAGTATAACCGCGCCTATCAGCGCAAACTGTTTGTAAAGGTTGCTATATATCATCATAAGCGAAGCAGTAACCACCACAACACCTGTGATGCCATACTCATCTCTGACCGGACGGATAATCCTTATTACACTATTATCCATACTTACCTTATCCTGAAGTTCACCGGTCATAACATCCATGATATTTCTACTGATGATATAAGCACCTGTCTGATCTCTTGAAGTATCCTTAATTATCTCATAGTCACGAGACACGATCATTACTCTTCCACCATAACGTGAAGCTGTTTCGTCAGCCAGATAGCTCACACGTCCATCATCCTGACAAGCCTCATAACCGTACTTTACCAGACGTTCAATGATAGCTCCCATTTCGTTCTGGACTGACACAAGCATATTACTTTTCAGTCGGTCACGTACCAAAAAGAAGGACGCAAAGAATATCGCAATATGCGATATTCCCAGCAGTATCATTAATGAAGTTATGATATAAGATTTAATGCTTACGTGTTTTTTATTCATGGTTATCTACTAAAATATATGCTGTGGTAATTATTGTCCTATCCCTGTAAAGGTGTTCCGACAGCGTTATACGCTTCCTCATAGGACTGTTCCTGTGAATCAATCAGAGGAGCCCTATGTGGAACATACTTATAGGTTCCATCCTTCTTCAGTTCTCTTGCTTTCACATTATCAGACATCTGAAGTCTGAAGAAAGCTCTGACTCTGTCTTTGATGTCCGGATCATAAAGCGGCGTAGCCACCTCTACACGTCTCAGTGTATTTCTTGTCATGAAATCAGCTGAGCCGATATACATTTCCTCTCTGTCACCCTTACCAAAGATATAGATACGGGAATGCTCCAGAAATCTGCCAACTATGCTGACTATACGTATATTATCCGTCTTGCCCTTAACTCCGGGATGCAGACAGCAGATACCTCTGATGACCAGTTCTATTTTGACTCCTGCCCGAGAAGCTTCAATCAGTTTATCTATGATTTTCTTATCTGTAAGAGAATTTATCTTTACACCTATATAGCCTTCTCCACCATCAGCAGCTATCTGAATCTCACGGTCGATCTTATCGATTACTTTATTCTGCAGACATTTAGGAGCAACCAGAAGATGCTCAGTTCTCTTGATAACCTCACCAAGGGAAAGTGCATGGAACACTCTTGCAGCCTCAGCACCTATCCTCTCGTCTGCTGTCATGAGACACAGATCCGTATAAAGTCTGGCTGTTTTTTCGTTATAATTTCCGGTTCCAATCTGAGTTATATATCTGACCTTCTTGCCCTTCTTAAGGGTTATGAGACACAGTTTAGAATGAACCTTCAGTCCATCCAGTCCGTATATTACATGACAGCCTGCATCCTCCAGCATTCTGGACCAGCCGATATTGTTCTCTTCATCAAATCTGGCTTTCAGCTCAACGAGAACATCTACTTCTTTTCCATTCTCAGCAGCCTCCACCAGCGCCTCAACTACTTTACTGTGCTTAGCCAGTCTGTAAAGAGTCATCTTGATAGATACTACTTCAGGATCATTTGCAGCCTCGTGAAGCATCTCAAGGAATGGTCTGATATTCTCATATGGATATGAAAGAAATTTATCCTTTTCCAGGATCTGTGGAAGAAGTGGTTTGGACTCATCAAGACTTGGAGACTTTTGAGGTATCCTCTTCTCATAGAACAGATTCTTGTCATGTCTCAGCTCATCCTGAAAATCAAAAACGAAGGACATATCCAGTGGAGTATCTATCTTAAAGATCATATCCTTATCGATTCCGAAGAACTCTGCTATGCTCTTTATGATCTTCTTATCTATATCTCTCGTGTACTCAAGTCTCACCGGCTCCAGCTTTCTGCGGAGCTTGATAACTTCAGCCATATGGTCACGATAATTCAGTTCCTCATCGTATACCTTATCGGCATCTATATCTGCATTTCTTGTAATTCTTACCAGGGACTTGCAGGCGATATTATAGCCGGAAAATACCTCCGGAAGGAAATGTAATATCAGCTCTTCAGCAAGCATATAAGTTCCCTTCTTGTCCGGTACTGCAACCAGCCTGGAGAACATTCCGTTATTGCATGGAACTATTCCAAAACGGTTCTTACCGCCCTTAGTTTCAAGCAGAGCAACTGCGCAAATCTCTTTATTCTTTATAAATGGGAATGGTCGTTTTTTACTAATGGTAAATGGTGAAAGAAGTGGCTGTATCTCTCTTTCGAAAAAGCCCTGAAGATATGCAGCCTCGTTCTCAGTAAGATCTGAAAATCTGACAAGCCTGAGTCCCTTCTTCTCAACTTCCTTCATCAGCTTATGATAGGAA
>CACZOE010000006.1 GCA_902782695.1 uncultured Lachnospiraceae bacterium
TATGATCAGTTTCTTGATATGGCAAGGCAGCTGGAACAGGTTAATAAGAAAAGTGCAAAAGTACGAAAGACCGAGACCTCATTTGTGGGTCAGCGGCCAAATGTACCGGCATTTATAGCTGGTGCTCCAAAGAATATGTACCGCCTTGACAGAACTGAGGAGAAGAAGGTAAAAAGGATATGGATGAAGGTTACCTTCGAATCTGCCACAACAGAAGCTCAGATAAGAAACAGGGGAATCATAGCTCTGAATCTCATAAATCTTCTGGAAATGAATAACTACATGGTTGACTTCAGACTTTTTGAGGTATGCAGTGTGGATTCTGAAGTTTTCAGATGTGAGGTCGCACTTAAAAGTCCGGGGCAGAGACTTTATCCGAGACTCTGCTACTTTCCTATGTGCGGAAAAGAATTCGTAAGAAGAGTGCTCTGCAGGATTAAGGAATCCATGCCCTTTAAATGTGGCTGGGGACTTAGCTATGGTGTAGTATTAAATGAACAGTACACCAGAATGATCATGGATATTCAGGCTGGGGATATATACATAGGTTCTCCAAGTGAAATGAATATACAGGGTAGAAATATCTATGAGGATGCGGATGCATTTTTGGATAAAATCGGTATAAGGGACAAAATAGTAATCCCTGTTTATACCGAGGAGGGGGCGGCTATGCCGAATGGAGGTTAAAAGAAATGGATGATTTAGCTCTGCTAAGAGAACTGTCTGATGATCCGGGCTTTTATCTGGAGGATGAGGATAGAGAAATACTAACTTCAAATATAGAGCTTTTAGATGTCAGCAAGGCAAACAGCATTACTATCTATGGTTCAGACATTCAGAAGAAAATGGCTGACCTGTCGGAAATGATGATCAAAAGCATCGGAGAGACTAAGGTTGATGAGATAAGTGATACTATCGATCAGACTGTAGCCTATCTGTCAGAGACAGATGATAAAGAAGAGGGAAAGGGTATCCTTCCCTGGAAGAAAAAGTCAAAAACACTTACTCTTCAGAATCGATATGAAGTGATTTCTCAAAATGTAGAAAAAATAGAGAGTTCACTCACAGCTCATCAGGTTCGTCTTATGAAGGATACTGCGATGCTGGATCAAATATATAAGATGAATCAGGAGTATTTCCGGCTGGTAAATCTGAAGATAGCAGCTGCGAAGGAAAAGCTGGATATGCTAAGAGCAGGAGAATATCCCAGTGAATGTGCAGATATACTTCCGGATATTATAGAAAGACTGGAAAGAAAGATAATTGAGTTGGAGACTACAAGAACGATATCCCTTCAGCAGGCGCCACAGATAAGAATGCTACAGGCAAATGCGGCTGCCATGGCTGATAAGCTTCAGTCTACACTATATACCGTTATACCTCTCTGGAAAAATCAGATAGTTATTGCATTTGGAACTGAACATACCAGAGCTGCGGTAGCAGTGGATAAAAAACTGACAGATATGTCAAATCAGCTGCTTATCAAAAATGCCGAGAATCTTAAAATGCTTACCATAGAGACTCAGAAGGCAAGGGATGAAAATACTATTGATCCGAAGGCTCTGAGAGAGGCGAACAGGATTCTTATAGAAAGCCTGGATGACATATCGAGAATTCAGCAGGAAGGAAAACTGAAACGGTATAACGTGGAACAGGAGCTTTCGAAAATCGATGAAGAGATGAAGCAAAGACTTTTGCTTTTATGATTAAAAACAAATATCTGAAATCAGTATTTAAAAGGAGAGATTATGAACCCAATGGATATGATGCAGCTGGCAGGAAGGCTGAGTATTTTTAAACAGCAACATCCCAAGTTTGGTAAATTCCTGAAGTCCGTTGCTGCAAAAGGAATCACAGAAGGCTCCATAATGGAGATTAAGTTCAAAGCAACAGACGGTAACGAATATGTTGCCAATATTAAAATGACCCCGGAGGATATCGAGACCATAAATATGATCAAGGATATGGGGCGTCATAAAGACAGAAACTGAAAAGAAGAGGAGGCACATGATCTTCGCATGGGAGTTAAAAGTGATATGACTTGTGGGGATGCTCATACATTTGCAACTGGAAGCGAAAAGGAAATAGAGCTGA
>CACZOE010000007.1 GCA_902782695.1 uncultured Lachnospiraceae bacterium
ATCACTCTGGAAGATCCTATAGGAAGAGTGACACTGGACAGGGAGCTGGATGAGAATTTAAGACTTACCAGAATTACCTGTCCTATTGGAGTTATCGGAGTTATCTTCGAGGCTCGTCCGGATGCACTGGTTCAGATATCTTCCCTTTGTATAAGAAGCGGAAACTGTCCTGTTCTTAAGGGTGGTAAAGAAACTACATATACAAACAGAATTCTGTTTTCAATCATATATAAGGCAGTTCTTGAGGCTGGCTTCCCAGAGGGCTGCATGCTTCAGGTGGAACAGCATAATGAGATAGACGAGCTTCTGACCTGCTATGGTCTGGTAGACCTGCTGATTCCAAGAGGCTCTAATAAATTCGTTCAGTACATAATGAATAATACCAGAATTCCAGTTATGGGACATGCAGATGGAATATGCCACATTTATGTGGACAAGGCGGCTGATTTTGACAAGGCAGTTCCTATAATTGTTGATGCAAAGATACAGTATACTGCAGCCTGCAACGCAGTTGAAACACTTCTGATTAATAGAGAGATTGCAGAGGAATTTATCCCTGTTCTCTATAAAGCTCTCAGAGAGAATAATGTAGTGCTCAGGGGAACTAAGGAAGTAACAGATATCATTGAGAAGACATTAAAGGATGAGGATCCGGGAGAAGGTTCAGGTTTTGAAACTATCGATGAAAGCGAATTCAAAGAGTATCTGGCTCTCATAGTATCTGCAAAGCTTGTAGATGGAGTTGATGAGGCTATAAATCATATAAATGAAAGAGGCTCACATCATACCGATGCCATCATTACTGAAGACCAGGCAGTAGCTGACAGATTCCTCCAGCTGGTTGATTCAGCCGGTGTATATCAGAACTGTTCAACCAGATTTGCTGACGGCTTCAGATACGGTTTTGGAGCTGAGGTAGGAATCAGTACCAGCAAGATACACGCAAGAGGACCTGTTGGGCTTGAAGGACTTGTTACCTACAAGTACAAGCTGGTGGGCAAGGGACAGATAGTTGGAGATTATGCAAGCGGAAAGAGTCAGTTTCACTTTAAAGATCTGTAGAAGCAGGCGTTCGCGTTAAGTTAATAGGAGTATTATGATAAATATTAAAACAGATAAAGGCGTTAAAGAGTATAACACTGTGATTTTTGATATGGACGGCGTTATATTTGACACAGAAAGATTATATATTGATTCCTGTGTAGAAATTGGAAATAAGTATGGTATCAAGGATGTTGAAGAGGCCTGTTACAAATGTATAGGAGTAACCAGTGAAGCTTCCGCCAGGATAATGCTGGATTTCTATGGTGAGGATTTTCCGTTGGAAAAGTTCAGAGATGAAGTATATGAGCTTTTCAAAAAATCCTTTGAGGAGAAGCTTCCAGTTAAAAATGGGACAGAGGAGCTTCTGAAATATCTGAAGGAAAAAGCTGTAAAGATTGGTATAGCTTCTTCCACCAGTAAATCGGGGGTAGAAAGAGAACTTGCCCAGGCTGGTCTCATTGATTATTTTGATGAGATCGTCTGTGGTGATATGGTTGAAAAAAGCAAGCCCAATCCGGATATATTTCTCAAAGCAGCAGAGGTTCTTGGCAGCAGACCAGAAGATTGCATAGTTATAGAGGATTCCTTTAATGGAATCAGGGCGGCTCATAACGCAGGAATGTTCTGTTTCATGGTTCCGGATATACTACAGCCGGATGATGAGATGAAGGAAAAGGCATCAGCTATAATGGACTCTCTTGATGAAGTGCGGACTGCACTTTCTGGTACATTTTAATGTTACGTTAAGGTTTATATATTAATTTATTAAGAGTCTGTATGTTAAAATGACATAGTAAAAAATCAAAATCATATATAGGTATCATTTTGTTGACTAAGATGATATCCATTCAAGAGGTTAAAAGTATGGAACAAAATAGTATTAACGAGGCAAATGGTTTAGAAGGAAGTACTGAGACTTCACAGGGAAAAAAGATGTCCTGGAATGAAAAGTACGGAAAAAAGAAAAAGGTAAAAAAAGGAACCAAGGTTATTATATTTGTTATTATAGCCTTGGTTTTAGTAGGTGGTGGAGCGGCTGTCTACGGATATTCCAAGGTCATGAAAAAAGCTATGGATTCTCTCGGAGATGAAACTCTGGTAGAAAGCTATGGAAAAAGAGATATGACCACATATATCAATTCCACTGCAAAGGTTGAGAGTCAGAACGTTCATCTGGTGACCACCACGCTTTCTTATCCTGTTAAGGAGATCAAGGTAGAGGTTGGTGATAAGGTTAAAGCCGGTGATGTGGTATGTATAATCGATGACGAGGATATAAATGACAGAATCGATGCTCTGGAGGAACAGGCTTCTGATGAAGAGAGAAGACAGGCTAAAGAAAAAGAGATAGCTGACCGTCAGCTCCAGCAGTCCAGAGATGCATCGGGTTACAATGTAGAAAAAGCTTTGGATAGTGTCAGTGAGGCAAAGGCGGAGCTGGATGCTGCAAAAGAAGAATATGAGGCCGCTAAGAATATTTATGAAATAGCTCAGGAAGAAAAAGAAGCAGGTGAATCAATAGATGATATGAACACCAGTGTAGATGCTACCGTGGCTGAATACAAGGCTGAATACGAGACTGCAAAGGCAAAGAAACAGGAAAAGGAAGCTGCATATGAGGCAGCTCTTAAGAGTTATGATAATACAGTTGAGGGAAGCAAGGAATCCATCCAGTCTGCAGAAAACTCCAATGAGCTTACAACCTCAAATCTTTCATCTTATTCTGCAGTTACAAATGAACTTGCAAGTTACTATAAGATGAAGGGAAAGACTGTCATTCTTGCAGGACAGGACGGAATAGTAACTGAGATAAATGCTCAGGAAGGTCTGCCCGCAGGCGGAGCCATCTTAAAAATTGAAGATGACAGTAAACTCCGTGTTGAGACAGATGTAAAGGAAAAGGATATATTCAAGTTGAAAGAGGGACAGGATGTAGAACTTGAGAATTCTTCTCTGGAGGACGTTTCCGGAAAAGGAAAAATCAGTAAGGTAGTGATGTTCTCATCCGAATCAAATGAACAGCTGGCTTCAGCTGCTTCAGGCAATTCAGCTACCTCTTATAAAGCTATAGTGGATATAGACAGTTTTGAAAATATGCTTCTGGGTATGAAGGTTAAGGTTAAAATAGCAACCGGTACCGAGATCAGTGTAAATGCAGTTCCATATACTGCTATACTTAGTGACGATGATGATTCAGAGTATGTTTATGTAGCTGTAGATACTGGAAGTGCAGGAATGCACATGGTAAAGAGAAAGAATATCGAAACAGGTGAATCAGGAGATTACTACACAGAGGTTACCGGTGGTGAGCTTGAAGAGGGTGATAAAGTTATCCTGTTCCCTGAAAAGGTTATGGAAGACTCGGTTGTTAAGGTAAAAGAATAAGGAGATGCGTAGTAGTGGAGAGAAAAGTAGTGATCGACATGCAGCGCATCAACAAGAAGTATTATGAAGGAATGGAAAATGAGCTGCATATACTTCATGATATAAATCTGTCTGTTGAAGACGGACAGTTTGTATCTCTTGTAGGTGAGTCCGGTTCAGGTAAATCCACCATGATGAATATCATCGGGGCACTGGACAGGCCTACGTCAGGAAAATATTACCTCAGTGGAGAAGATATTTCCGAAATGGATGATGACAGGCTTAGCGAGATAAGAAATCAGGAAATTGGTTTCGTTTTCCAGAGTGCTTATATGATACCCCGTATTTCTGCACTTGAAAATGTTGAGGTGCCCCTCATGTATGGTGGCATGTCAAGAAAAGAGCGTCGTGATAAAGCGATGCACCTCCTGGAATTAGTGGGAATGGGAGACAGATATAAGCATAAGGCAAATGAGCTGTCCGGAGGACAGAATCAGAGAGTTGCCATAGCAAGGGCGCTTGCCTGTGAGCCATCCATAATACTGGCAGATGAGCCAACAGGTGCTCTGGATTCCAAAACAGGACATCTGATCATGGATATATTTCACAGACTTCATGATGAACAGGGAAAAACCATAGTGCTCATTACCCATAGTAAGGAGCTGGCTGCCGAAACAGAAAGAATAGTAACCATTAGTGATGGATATATCCTCTCTGATGAAAGAAATGAATTATTTAAAATAAGACGTGATTCGAGACGTATGGATCCGAAGGCAGATGCCATGCATTACGAAACGAAGGAGGGAGGTGCTGAGAGTGAACTTTAGTGAAAACCTCCGTCTGGCTTGGTCCTGTGTCAGGTCAAATAAACTCCGCTCCATACTTACGATGCTGGGTATCATCATAGGAATCAGTTCTGTTATAACTATATCTACCATAGGAAGCTCTCTTCGTGAGACTATTCAGAAAACATTTTCAGATCTGACAGGAACGAACCAGCTGGCAGTATACTGGTTTGATCCTGAATATGGTATAGATGCTGATGCAAATTTTACATTTGAGGATGTTGAAAACTATAAAAAAGCCTTTGATGGAATGGTATCAACAGCATTTTACATGGATGTAAACCTTGGAAGTACTACATCCTATGAGGAAAATGGTCACAAGGCAAATATAGATATAATTGGTTCTATTGAAAGCTATGCCCTGAAGAACAACCTGGATATTATAATGGGAAGGGATATAACCTACCAGGATAATATAGAGAATCGTAAGGTCTGTGTGGTATCAGATCATTTTGTTAAATATGGTCTGGGAAATATGAAAAATCCGATAGGTAAGAAACTGGAAGTATCTACTTCAAATGGCAGTGTTGTCACAGTTTATATCATCGGAGTTTACAAGCAGAAGCAGACTCAGCTGGTTAGTATGGGACAGGCTAGTACTAAGGAAGAAGACAGCGTAACAAATTTCGTTATCCCAATCAAGTTAGTCTGGGATACTCTGAATATTCCTGATGATGAACAGGGCGCTCCAATCCTTTACTTCATGAATGAACCTGGTACAGACTTAGAGCTGCTTAAGGAAAATACAAAGTCTTATTTCAAACGTACCATGGGTAAAGAAATGGATTCCAAGAGTTCGGTCAGGATAGAGAGTCTGGAAGAACAGCTGAAGATGATCAACACGGTGCTGAATGTAATCACTGTGGCTATATCTGTTATCGCCGCCATATCACTTATAGTTGGTGGTATAGGAGTTATGAATATCATGCTGGTATCAGTTGTGGAAAGAACCAAGGAAATCGGTATCAGAAAGGCGCTGGGTGCTAAGAACAAGGTTATAGAGATGCAGTTCCTGGTTGAAGCAGTCCTTATCTGTGCCATAGGTGGTATAATAGGAATCCTGCTGGGACTTCTGAATGGTGGTCTGATATCCTTTATTGTTAAACAGATAGTTCAGAGCAAGGAGTCACTCAGCATGCTTACTGTATCAGTGAGTCCGCCAATAATGGCTATAATAGTGTCATTCCTGTTCTCATCACTTGTAGGTGTGGTATTCGGACTTTACCCTGCAAGAAGAGCAGCGCGTCTCAGCCCGATTGATGCACTGAGATACGAGTAATGGGGCGTTGGAATTTCTCTTCCTGCAAGCAGGACGCATTTTGACTTTTGACACTTATGTCATTGAATTGCAAATATAATAATGATGTGATATACTTCGTGCAATGGTTTGAAAGTTGGGGGATGTTATTGTCACTATTAATGATGAGATTTGGGTGTCAGAAATTATCTGGCACCCATTGATGCGTTAAAAAGAGGGAGATGTTAGTTAAATAATGGATAAGCTGCTGATACTCAGAAACCTGTCAATAATAATAATAGTCGCCAAGTTTTTCGGTCTTTCTGCCAGAAAACTGAAAGCACCCCAGGTAGTGGGAGAAATAATTGCCGGTCTTCTTATAGGCCCAAGTCTTCTTGGCTGGGTGAAACCTGACAGCTTCATATCCGGTATAGCTGAGATAGGAGTTATACTTCTGATGTTTAGTGCCGGTCTGGAGACAAATATCCAGCAGTTGAAAAAAACTGGGTTAAAAGCAACAGTGATTGCCTGCTGCGGAGTATTTGTTCCTCTTGTCTGCGGTACTGTTCTTTATATGTGTTTTTATGGATGGGCAAAACCACCAGCAGATGAGTTCTTCAGTGCACTGTTTATAGGAACTATACTCACTGCTACCTCAGTGAGTATAACTGTTCAGGTTCTGAAGGAGCTGGGAAAGGTATCTGATGAAGTTGGAACAACAGTACTCAGTGCTGCTATTATAGATGATGTTATCGGTATACTTGTACTTACGGTAGTTATAAGCTTCAAGGATCCAAGTAACAAAATATCTGATGTTATCCTTAGAACAGCTGGATTTTTTGTAGCTGCTTTTGTAGCTGGTTTTGTTATATACAAAATACTTAAGGTAATCGATAAGAAATATCCTCATACACAGAGAATTCCAATCATAGGTCTTGCTCTTGCACTTGGTCTTTCCTATGTCGCAGAGAAATATTTTGGAATAGCAGACATTACGGGTGCCTATGTGGCAGGAATCATCCTCAGCTCACTTGATGATTCAGCGTACATAGATAGAAAAATGGATGTTAATTCTTACATGATATTCGGACCGGTTTTCTTTGTAAGTATCGGACTTCAGACTGATCTGAAAACTCTGGATACCACCATTCTGCTTTTCTCAGTTTTCTTTGTATTGGTAGGTCTTCTTTCCAAAATAATCGGTTGTGGAGCGGCAGGTTTTTGTATGGGATTCAGAGGTAAGGATATACTCAAAATCGGAGTCGGAATGATGACACGAGGAGAGGTTGCCCTTATAGTTTCAAAGAAGGGTCTGGAAGCCGGAATGATAGATTCCAGATACTTTACTTCAGTTATTCTGCTCATTGTTGTAAGTTCTATTCTTACTCCGATTTTACTGAAGCTGTGTTATAAAGAAGACAAAAAAACAGCGGCGTAAAGATTATAAAAATAAAAGACAACCTTGATAATCTATGATATAATAAAAACCTA
>CACZOE010000008.1 GCA_902782695.1 uncultured Lachnospiraceae bacterium
TATCTGTAAACTGTACTCCAAAGGCCTTTGCAAAACCATCACCGAAGTTATGGCTAGTTCCTGACTGAAGTGCCTTTCCATCATGCATAAGAGCTTCAATAGTATATGTAGCAACAGCTCCTGCAAACTTCTCTTTCTCTGTCTTCTGTCCCTTTACAACAGGAATTGCAAGTACCTGCTCACAGAAATCAGCATATACATTTAACATCTGAATAGTTCTTTCCTGAGCCTCTTCAGCTGTAGCATGTGCTGTATGGCCCTCCTGCCACAGGAATTCTCTGGAACGAAGGAATGGTCTGGTCTCCTTCTCCCAACGAACTACAGAACACCACTGATTATAAACCTTTGGAAGATCTCGATAGGAAGTTATATCCTTCTGATAGAAATCACAGAAGAGTGTTTCAGAAGTAGGTCTCACGCACAGTTTCTCCTGAAGCTCGCTAAGTCCACCATGTGTTACCCATGCAACCTCCGGAGCAAAGCCCTCTACGTGATCCTTCTCCTTCTGAAGAAGTCCTTCAGGAATAAGCATAGGAAGATATACATTTTCAACTCCCGTAGACTTAAATCTCTCATCCAGCTGCTTCTGAATCAGTTCCCAGATAGCATAACCGGCTGGCTTCAGAACCATAAAGCCTTTAACACTTGTGTAGCCTGTCAGGTCGGCCTTGACAACTACATCTGTATACCACTGTGCAAAATCCTCCTCCATGGAGGTAATTGCTTCAACCTTCTTGTCTGCCATAACTATTCCTCTTTTCAAATATTTTTAATGTTCTGAGTATCAGAAGTATTATCACGAACTATGGTTTAAAAACTTCTGACACTAAATTTATCAGATATTCTAACACATAATCTTTATATTGGAAAGTAAGAAAGCGCTAATACATAAATTCTATCTTTTCATATATCTTGCTAAAGTCAATTCGTACATCTGTTGGTACAACAAAAGGACTGAATCAGAGATCCAGTCCTTTTACACTAACTAGTTTTAACTATCTATTATAACTATTTAGTTTTAACGTTTTTATTTCCCTTAGCCTTAAATATGCTGAGATAAGACTTCTTTACCTTCTTAGGAACTTTAATCACGAGACTGCTTGAAGTTCCCTTGATTGCATTCTTTCCAACCTTTTTAGCCTTAAGCTTGGTTGTCTTAAATGTCATTTTTACGAGCTTCTTGTCTTTATAAAATGCCTTTGCACCTATCTTCTCAAGAACCTTGGACTTACAGTTTACAGTCTTAAGACTTGGACAGTTTTCAAATGCACTCTTACCGATATACTTAACCTTTGTTCCTATAGTAACTGATACCAGCTTCTTTCTTCCCTTTAATGCCTTTGGTGCTACGCCTACTACATCGTAAGTAATTCCATCAATTGTAACCGTATCAGGAATAGTTATCTTCTTAGCATTCTCATTTTCTGAACACTTATACTCTATAGTAGGATTCTCTTTCTTTTCAGGATCAGAAGCATCTGTGTTACCCTTTGAAACAACTGTATATACAGCATTTGCTTTTGTATCTACAAGATCTGTTCCCTCATCAGGTACAGGTGCCTGAGTAGGTGTAGGACTTGCAGTTGGTGTTGGAGTAGCTGCCTTAGTCGGAGCAGGTGTTGCTGCTTCCGGTGTTGGTGTTACTTCTTCCGGTGTTTTTGTTGGTTCCGGAGTTGCTGGTGCCTCGAGAAGACCAAAGTCAACTGCAACGCTACTCTCTGAAGTTATATCAACTTCCTTTCCATTAACAAAATATTTTGCTTCTATTGGATCGCCTCCGCCATAATTCTCATCATACATACTATTATCAGCTATACGATAGATGAGTATCATTAGAGCCCAGTTGCTTAATGCACCATTTTTGTAATACTTTCCGGCTTCAAATTTATCAGTCAGTTTCATAGCTTCATAGTTTTCACCATCATTTGACACAAACCAGGATGAGGTACTATTAAGTGTATCAATCAGCGACTTTTTAACTGCATTCTTTACATCGGCTTCTATACTTATTTTACCAGGTGTTTCACCAATAACCGGTTCCGGAATAGTAAACTTAAGTTCCTTTACTTTTGGAACAGCGATAAAATCACATTTTAATGCGAAATCCATCGGATCTTTCGTGGTTTCCTTATCATTTACAAAATACTTAACTCCTTCCGGATTTGGTTCACATCCGCTCTGACCCTGTATGCTTATAAATACTCTATATTTTTTTCCAGCAACGAATGATTCATCCTCTTTCATTTTATCATATTCTGTTGTTGTTTCATTATATACTCTCCAATCAACCTTTGGCCAAATAACCTCTTCGCCTGATTTAAATTCTACTAGCTTAAGCTTATTCTTATCAGCTCCGGTTATTTTAGCATTCGTTGTAGGTTTGTTTCCATCAACAGGTGCATCAACCTTAACTTCAACCTTTGAATAGTACTCATATATTATACCAAAATTAAGATACCAATCCTTAAATGAAAGACTAATTGCATCTGCAAAAGTAAAAGAATGCGTTGCTCCACTTGAAGCACTCTTCAGAGTAAATACACAATCATCTGCAACACCAGTTATATTTGTTTCATTTGTTTCTTTTAAACATTTTTCAATAGCATAGACTGATACATCACCCAAAGCTCTTGTTTTATATGCTTTACCCCTGGTAATCTTTTTTACTTCAGATTTCCAGTCAGTTGCATCAGCCTTATCAGCCTCGTACCACGTTCCAGAAATATCTATTTTTTCAATATCCTCCTCTGTCAGCAAACCAGAAGGACTTGTAGTAATACTCTTTACTTTTGAAGGAACGTTTTTCCCCGGAACCGGATCATCTATTATTACTGTTACATTTTTAAGTGCATCTCCTGCCGTTAACTCAAATGAAACAGAATCAGCATAAAATGGTAGTACTATAATGCTTACATTTGTTGCTGTTATTCCGTTAAAAGTTTTAAAATTAGTTTTATCTTTTGAAAGCATCCATCCGTAACGTGAGGTTATAGACATAGTAACCTTATATTTATTACCTTTTACAAATGTATCACTGGATGTCATTAGATTTCCATTTGAATCATACCACTTTACATTTGAAGCACTCATATAATCCTGATATTTCTTTCCTTGAACACTTGCTACTTCTTCAGGATGATTTCCATCAGTCGGCAGTGAAAGAGTTACCGTTGCATCTGATACAAATGCAAAAGAATACTCTGCAAGAACATGCTTATATATAAGTCTATCCTTATAATCGTCTTCTATAAAATACCGAGCACGAGTTTCCCATACTGAACTTTTATTATTTATATACATATGAGGTCTGTCACTATCAGAATCAACATAAGAATATTTGAATAATGAATAATCATCTTTAGCTTTCAATAAAACTTTAAATGAATAATTTTTACCAGATTCAAATTCATCACCATACATGAGGCTATAGTGATCAGTTTCGTTATACCAGCAGACACCGTTAATGAAATGAAGGACTCTGGATTCATCGTCCTCTGTAACATTAATATTTCCATTTATGTCGGTATCAATTTCACACTGACTACTAACATCAATAGATAAATCACTTGCTTTAGCAGGTATTTTTCCAGTTTCACTGGCCGGCTCAGGTGTCTTAACTCCGGAGATAACAACATCTCCAATGTTAGTCGCCGCATATACCTTACCATTACCTATTACCAGGGAAGTCACCATAATTGCCACAGTCATGATAGCCGTAATTATGCTGTAATATAACTTACCTGACGTCCCCTCCTTACTTCGTTTACACAACTTGTTCATTTATCTCCCTTCCTTTCCGTTCCCCTCTTATTAAA
>CACZOE010000009.1 GCA_902782695.1 uncultured Lachnospiraceae bacterium
TCATCCTTATAGCGAAAGTGAGGTAAAAGATATGGCACTTGTACCTACAGTCATAGAAACAACTAACAGGGGCGAAAGAGCCTATGATATATATTCAAGACTGTTAAAGGAAAGAATCATTTTTCTTGGTGATGAGGTAAATGATGTAACAGCAAGTCTGGTTGTTGCTCAGCTTCTTTTCCTTGAGTCTGAGGATTCAAATAAAGATATAAATCTTTATATAAACAGCCCTGGTGGTTCAGTAACTGCCGGTATGGCTATCTATGATACCATGAATTATATCAAATGTGATGTATCCACTATCTGTGTAGGAATGGCTGCTTCTATGGGAGCGTTCCTTCTTTCTGGTGGTGCAAAGGGCAAGCGTTTTGCTCTTCCAAATTCAGAGATAATGATTCATCAGCCTCTTGGCGGTACACAGGGTCAGGCTACAGATATGGAAATAGATGTTAAGCACATGCTTCGCATCAAAGAGAATCTCATATCTATCATGGCTGAAAACTGTGGCAAGGATTATGATACAGTTTATGCTGATTGCGAACGTAATAACTGGATGACTGCACAGCAGGCTCTTGAGTACGGACTTATTGACAGTGTTGTTGACAGTAGAAAATAAAGGAGACCGAAATGGCAGGTCGTAAAGATGATAAATTATTATCCTGTTCATTCTGTGGTAAAACTCAGGATCAGGTCAGAAAGCTTATAGCTGGACCTGAGGTGTATATCTGTGATGATTGTGTTCAGATATGCAAGGATATAATAGATGAAGAGCTTGGAGGACTTGAGTCAGCTGATGGTGAACTTAATCTTCCAAAGCCTAAGGAAATAAAGGAATTCCTTGACGAATATGTTATAGGACAGGATCAGGCAAAAAAGGCTTTGTCTGTTGCTGTATATAATCATTATAAGAGAGTAATAGCTGGAAAGAGCTTTGACGTAGAACTTCAGAAGAGTAATATACTTCTGGTTGGACCAACTGGTTCAGGAAAGACATACCTGGCTCAGACACTTGCTAAAATGCTTAATGTACCATTTGCAATAGCAGATGCTACAACTCTTACTGAAGCAGGTTATGTAGGTGAGGATGTTGAGAATATTCTTCTTAAACTTATCCAGGCTGCTGATTATGATATAGAGAGAGCTGAAAAAGGTATTATCTATATCGATGAGATAGATAAGATATCCAAGAAGTCTGAGAATGTATCCATAACCAGAGATGTTTCCGGTGAGGGGGTTCAGCAGGCTCTTCTCAAAATTGTTGAAGGAACTATAGCATCAGTTCCTCCTCAGGGTGGAAGAAAACATCCACAGCAGGAGTTTATAGAGATAGATACATCAAATATTCTCTTTATCTGCGGTGGTGCATTTGATGGACTTGATAAGGTTATTGAGAATCGTATTGGTAAAAAATCTATTGGATTTAATGCTGATATTCAGGGACAGAAGAGTATTGTTGATTCTGAAATCTTAAGACAGGTTCAGCCGCAGGATCTTGTAAAGTTTGGTATTATACCAGAGTTTGTTGGACGTGTTCCTGTTGTTGTAACACTTGATCAGCTGGATGAAGAAGCACTCATAAGTATACTCACAGTTCCTAAATCTTCTATAGTAAAACAGTATAAGAAGCTGTTTGAATATGATAATGTTGAACTGGACTTTGAAGAGGATGCTTTAAAGGAAGTTGCCCGTGAAGCTATGGAAAGAGCTACTGGAGCAAGAGGACTCAGAGCAATTCTTGAAAAAGCTATGACCGATGTAATGTACGAAATTCCTTCTGATGAATCTATAAAGAAGGTTATTATTACAAAAGGAACTGTTGCTGAAGGCGCAGATCCTATAGTTGAGAGATAATATATGAAGATCAAAACTTCTGAACTTGCCTGTGTATGCGGGCCAACTTCAAAATTTCCTGAATATTATAAGCCTGAAATAGCTTTTGCAGGCAGATCTAATGTAGGGAAATCATCTCTTATTAATTCACTATTAAATCGTAAGAATCTTGCCAGGACTTCATCAAGTCCCGGCAAGACTGTTACGATTAATTTTTATGAGATAAATAATGAATTCTATCTTGTAGACCTTCCCGGTTATGGATATGCTAAAGCTTCTGAAGCTGAACGTATTAAATGGGGGAAAATGATAGAAAAGTATCTGAAGAAAAGAGATACTCTTGCAGCGATAGTTCTTCTTATTGATGTTCGTCATGCTCCGACCAAGGATGACGTGATGATGTATAATTTTATCAGAGAATATGGATTTACTCCTATAATCGTTGCGACAAAACTTGATAAAATAAAAAGAAGCATGAGAGATAAGCAGTTAAAGCTTATCAGAGAAACACTTCATGCTCCTAAAGATCAGATAATTATAATGCATTCTTCCGTAGATAAAACAGGAAGAGATGAGATTCTTGATGTACTGGAAATGAAAATCTTAAGTCCGGTTTCTGAAACTGATCAATCTACTTAATCTGTGATTAATTACTGGACTCTTTTGTCCACAGCTCGTTTATTAGTGTCTGGTAGACATCTGTACTTTTGGTTCTCCAATTATCACAGATTAGTCTTGCAAGTTCTTTTGTAGGTACATTTATTTTAATATCTATCAGATTTTCACGTTTTTCTTTTATAGCACATTCAACAGTATATTCACCATGATCATTCATGGTGAAATCAGCATATATTTCGGATTCGTTTTTTAAATTGATTTTTTCTTTCTTGAAATATTCCCGGATTTCCTGTTTAATAGTATTTGAAATTCTGTTTTCGAAATAAAGGAGAGCTTCTTCTCCCTGGTTAGTTATCTGATAATGCTGAGTATGTCTGATAGTGCTTACGGAGATGAAGTTTTTGTCTATCAATTCACTTAATGATTCGTGAATATTAAACATGGTGGTATACCCTTTATCCATTATGAAATCAGTAATCTGTTTGTTGGTAATGGTATACTCATCCGTTCTGTCTAACATATATAAAATTATGAGTTTATAAAGCATTAAATTCTGATTGTCCATGTTTACTCCATTCATTTTATAATGAGGTATGAATACAATAAAACAAATTGTGTTTTTTTGCAAGAAAAAAGAGAGGTTTTGTATGGATTATAACAAAATGAAAATCGCTGAGCTGAGAGTCCTTGCTGAAGAAAAGGGCATCAAGGGGGTTAAGGAGATGAAGAAAAAGGAGCTCGCTGAGCTTCTTACTAATATTGACAAGCTTCGCGGTAATTCTGATGCCGATAGGATGACTGAAAAGAATACCATGGCAGAGATAGCGGATTCAGAATTAGAAAAGGATACAGAAGCAAAAAATGATTCACATGAAGAAATAGATTCTTATGATAAAGGTGATTCATTTAATGAAAATGTTTCTGATACTAATGATGAATCAGGTGATTTAGAAGAAACGGATGCTACATCAGAAAAGAATTCCCCTAAAGAAAATGAAATAGCTGAGGGTATTCTCGAAGTTATGGTTGATGGTTTCGGATTTATAAGAAGTGATAATTATATGCCTGGAGATAAGGACATATATGTTGCTCCATCACAGATAAGAAAATTCAGACTTCGTACTGGTGATATAGTAAGAGGACCTATCAGAAGAAAGAATAGTCCGAACGAAAAATTCAGTGCGTTACTTTATATCGAGTCTGTGAATGGATACTCACCTTCTGAGATAATAAAAAGAAAGAAGTTTGAGGATATGACTCCTATTTTCCCAGATGAAAGAATTCATCTGGATTATACCGGAGCACCTGTATCTCTCAGAATAGTTGATCTTTTTTCGCCTATTGGTAAAGGTCAGAGAGGAATGATTGTATCTCCTCCTAAAGCTGGTAAAACTACATTATTAAAACAGATAGCAAAAAGAATAAGTGTGGCTAATCCTGAGATGAACCTTCTGGTTCTTCTTATAGATGAAAGACCTGAAGAGGTTACAGATATAAAAGAATCCATAGAAGGAAAGAACGCTGAAGTTATTTACTCTACATTTGATGAACTTCCGGAACATCATAAAAGAGTTTCTGAAATGGTGATTGAAAGAGCTAAAAGACTTGTTGAGAGTGGAAATGATGTAGTAATACTTATTGATTCTATTACAAGACTTGCAAGAGCTTATAATATGACTATTCCGCCAAGTGGAAGAACTTTATCTGGTGGTCTTGATCCTGCGGCTCTTCATATGCCTAAAAAGTTCTTTGGTGCAGCAAGAAATATGAGAGAAGGCGGATCACTTACTATTCTTGCAACAGCGCTTATCGACACTGGAAGTCGTATGGATGATGTTGTTTTTGAGGAATTTAAAGGAACCGGTAATATGGAACTGGTTCTTGACAGGAATCTTCAGGAGAAGAGAGTATTCCCAGCTATAGATATCTCGAAATCAGGTACTCGTAAGGATGATCTTCTTCTTAGTCCTGAGGAAAAGGAGATTCTTGATATTATACATTCCAGATTTCATAGTCTGAAAACTGAAGATGTTACAGAAGATCTTCTAAAGCTTTTTAATCAGACTAAAAATAATACACAGTTCATTGGTGTAGCTAAAAAACTTTTCCAACAGAGAAGATAACACAACATTTTGTACATGACTTGCTAGAAAGCCATAGTAGTGCTATACTACATATGTTTATACATTGGGCAGGGGGTCTGCCTGAGTAACCGGAGGCATGAAATGAATTTCAGTAAAGAAGGCGTAATTAAAAAACAGAACAAGCTGAAGTCAAAAACAAATAGAGTTGAAAGACGATTTCTTATAGAAGGCTTTAAAATCGTTTTAGCACTTTTTGTATTACTTATACTTGTTATGGCGGGTGCAGGTTTTGGAATGATGAAGGGTATTCTTGATGATGCACCTGACGTATCTACCATCAGTATAAAGCCAAAGGGCTTTAAAACTGTCATTTATGATTCAGATGGAAATGAAAGAAATACACTTTCCACGATCAATTCCAACCGTATCTATGTATATTATGATGATATCCCTCAGCAGATGATTGATGCTTTTGTTTCCATAGAGGATGAAAGATTCTGGAAACATAATGGTATCGATGTCAGAGGTATCTTCAGAGCTCTTGTTAAGGATGTGCTTGCACGTAACTTTAACGAAGGTGCTTCTACAATAACACAGCAGCTTATAAAGAATCAGGTATTCAATGTCGGAATGAATGAAAGTACCAAGATTCAGAAGATTGAGAGAAAGATTCAGGAACAGTATCTTGCTATCGATCTTGAAAAGCTTTATACAAAAGAACAGCTGATGGAGTATTATCTGAATACCATTTATCTTGGACAGGGTGTTAATGGTATTGAAGCTGCTTCAGAGAGATATTTTGATAAGCCTATAGGTGAACTGAATCTTTCAGAAATAGCAGTTATTGCCGGAATCACTAAGAATCCATATTCTTTCGATCCTGTTATTTTCCCTACAAAGAATTCTTATCGTAGAGAAGATGTTCTGGATAAAATGCTTGAACTTGAATATATCAGTCAGGCAGAGTACGATAGTGCATTAAATGATGATGTATACAGTCGTATTCAGAAGATAAAAAAGAAAAATGATGAGAACTTTGAGTTCAATTCATACTATACAGATGATCTTATGAGAGCTCTCTGCAAGGATTTTATGGAGCTCAAAGATATGACTGAAGAAGAAGCCTATGATGAGATCTACACTGGTGGTTACAGTGTATATTCTGTACAGGATTATGATATACAGGCAATTGTTGATGAAACTATCAACGATCCGTCATATTATCCTGCTTCCAGCTCAGTTGCGCTTAATTATAAGCTGACTCTTTTGGGCAGTGATGAGATAACTACATATAACTATGATACAAATACGCTTCTGACATACTACAGAAAACTGACAGAAAATTCTAAGTATAATAATATTTATCCAAGTGAAGAGGATGCGCGTGCTGCGGCTGATACCTATAAAGAAGCTATGCTTGATGAAACCGGAGCTACATTCCTGAATGAGGAGTTTAAGACGGCTATACAGCCTCAGGCTTCAATAGCAATCATTGATCAGAAAACCGGTTATGTAAAGGCAATCGGTGGAGGTCGTGGTGAAAAGAAAGAAAACCTTGGTTTCGACAGGGCGTCAAATGCAACAAGACAGCCTGGTTCTACATTTAAGGTTCTTGCAGCATTTCTTCCATATATGGATACTGAGGGCGGTCTTGCTTCATGTTTTGAAGATAAACCATATGCATATACAAATGGTCATCCTGTAAGAAACTGGTATGGTGGATACAGGGGTCCAAGTTCTATGCGTGATGCGATCAGGGATTCCATGAATATCATAGCTGTTCAGGCTATTACAGCAGTAACTCCTTCAGTTGCATATGAGTATCTGATAAATGAAGGATTTACAACTCTTGTAGATAAGAAGCTTACTTCGGGAGGAGTTGTGTCTGATATACAGCAGGCTACAGCTCTTGGAGGTCTTACCTACGGTGTAACAAATCTTGAGATAACAGCAGCTTATGCCGGTATAGCGAATATGGGAATGTATATCAAACCTGTATTTTATTCCAAGGTATATGATCATGATGGAAATGTAGTTATAGATAATACAGAACCGTCTACTCATCAGCATAGAATGTGTAAAGCGACTACTGCTTATGAGCTGATAGATGCGATGAAGGATGTTGTTTCTTCAGGTACTGGTACAAGAGCAAAAATGACAACTGGAATTAAGTGTGCGGGTAAAACTGGTACTACATCAAATTCCTTTGATCTCTGGTTCTGTGGAATGACTCCTTATTATACTGCATCAGTTTGGTTTGGATATGATTCACAGATAACTATAAATACAAATGAACATAAAACTATGTGGCGTGATATAATGGACAAGATTGCCACTATGGAAAATCAAAGTCCTGAGGCAGACTGGAAACAGCCAGAAGGACTTGTTAAAACCTCTGTCTGCAAGCTGACTGGTCTGGCACCAAATTCAGGATGCCCTATATGTAATGACTGGTTTGACAAGGAAAACATTCCAAAGAAAAAATGTAAGGGCCATGTAAATAAGGTCGTAGTATGTAATGAATCTCACTGTCTGGCTACAAATACCTGTCCTGAAACAACAGAGTATTACATTACTTATGATGATCAGGGAAATATGCAGCTTGTTGGAGCTAACTTTGAGTATGATAAGAGTCTCTTTAGTACAAAATGTCCTCTTCATCCAGAGGTAGAGGGAGGTCTCAGAATTACCACTTCTGCTGGTAAGGGTGGAACTATTTCTGATTCAGTTGATTGTAAAGCTGGAGATGATGTAACTATTTATATCAACCCTAGCAGTGGTTATGAGATAAAGGATGTTAAGGTAGACGGTAAGAGTAAAGGACCTATATCAGAATACAAGTTTAAGAATGTAAATGAACCACACAAAATAAGTGTTAAGTTTAAAAAGATTGGTGGCGGCGATGATGATGAACCGGAAGATACGGAAGCACCACCTCCAGCTACTGAACAACCAGTAACGGAGGCACCACCTCCAACTACTGAACAGCCGGTAACGGAGGCACCGACTACTGAAGCTCCGGTTACAGAACAGCCTGGTACCGAGCAGCCAGTAACGGAGGCACCACCTCCGGATACAGAACAACCTGTTACCGAGGCACCACCTCCAGAAACACCACCTGAAGGTGGAGGAGCTTGATGATTCAGCCTGTACTTTTGTACAGGCTTTATCTATACGGGCTATGCTTAAGGGGGGAGTGATTTGAAGATTTTTCTTGAATTTGATGATGAAAACTTTATAGAACTAGAAAGAGTTCTGAAGATTTCTCTTGAAGGAATTAAAAATCTGAATACACATTTTCTGGTTGAACCTGATAACAAAGCTTTAAATGCTATAAGTCTCGTACAGCTTAAATGCTATGAAAAACATAAAGATACCTATAAATTCTTTTTTGCTGATAAAAGTGTTGTGGATTATGATTACAGAGTTGCAAAAAGACTTCTTAAAAATCGTGTTCCCAGAGGTTTTATTCAGATAAATAAAAGTGATGTAGTAAATTTTGCTTATATAGACAGAGTTTTTGATAATAGTGTATATATTTATGGTGAAGACTTTTCACGTAAGATAGGGAGTGTTTATAGAAACGACTTTGAAGAGACACTAAAAAAGCGATGTAATTAGAAATAATATTAATAAGATATAAATTTATGAAATGGAGAAAAATATATGATTTCAAAACTGATAAACTCTATCCAGTCAAAAAATGCACCAATAGTAGTTGGACTTGATCCGCAGCTTAAGTTTATTCCTCAGTACATACTTGATAAATGGTATAAGGAATGTGGTCATAGTCTTGATGCTGTTGCTGAAGCTTTCTTTGAGTTTAATAAAGGGATAATTGATGCGATTTATGAGCTGGCACCTGCTGTTAAACCTCAGATAGCCATGTATGAGCAGTACGGAATCCCTGGTCTGATAGCCTATAAAAAGACAGTGGACTATGCTCATGAAAAGGGACTGGTAGTTATTGGTGATATAAAAAGAGGCGATATAGGTTCTACTTCAGAGTCTTATGCCATAGGTCATATTGGTTCTGTAGACATTGAAGGAAATGTTATAAAGCCTTTTGATGTGGATATTGTTACAGTTAATCCATATCTGGGTTCTGATGGTGTTAATCCTTTTGTTGATGTATGTAATAAAGAGGATAAGGGTATATTTGTTCTTGTAAAAACATCTAACCCTTCATCTGGAGAATTCCAGGATAAGCTTTCAGAGGGTCGTCCTTTATATGAGATTGTTGCTGAAAAGGTTGTTGAGTGGGGAAATGCCACCATGGATGGATCATATAGTAATGTTGGTGCGGTTGTAGGTGCTACATATCCTGAGATGGGTGCTATACTCAGAAAACTTATGCCTAAAACATATATTCTTGTCCCTGGTTATGGTGCTCAGGGCGGTTCTGGAAAAGATCTTAAAGCTTACTTTAATGAAGATGGTCTTGGAGCTATCGTTAATTCATCCAGAGGAATCATTGCGGCTTATAAAAATGAAAAATATAGTTCCTATGGTGAAGCTGGCTTTGCTGATGCTTCACGTGCAGCAACTATAGATATGATTGAAGATATTAGAAATAATGCGTTTTAAAGGGTATAAATATGGAAAAAATAACTGCTGAGATTAAAGATCAGACTCTTCTTTTAGAAGATATATATTCTATGACTATAATTGCTCCTTCAATTACCGAGTCAGCCAGATGCGGACAGTTTTTATCTCTATATAGTAGAGATGGTTCGAGGCTTCTTCCACGTCCTATAAGTATATGTGAGATAGATAAAGAGCAGGGTACTATAAGAATTGTATACAGGATAGCTGGAAAAGGAACCAGAGAATTTAGTACGCTCACTGCAGGTGATAAGATCGAGGTTAATGGTCCTATAGGAAATGGATACGTACTGGATACTAAGCATCCGATATTAATGGGTGGTGGTATCGGTATACCTCCAATGCTCGCTCTGGCAGAAGAATTAAATAATAGCGGTATACCTAAAGAGGATATTAGTGTAATTCTTGGTTACAGAGATGATACATTTCTTCTTGATGAATTTAATAAAGTCTCTACAGTTTATATTTCAAGCGATTCAGGTAAAAATGGTATTAAGGGAAATGTTATAGATGCTGCAAAGCATTATGAAATAACAGGAGATATGATCTACTCCTGTGGTCCAACCCCTATGCTTCGTGGAGTAAAAGCTTTTGCCCAGGAAAAGGGGATAAAAGCTCAGCTTTCTCTTGAAGAAAGAATGGCCTGCGGTATAGGTGCCTGCCTTGCCTGCGTATGTAAGAGTACACAGATTGATGATCATTCAAATGTAAAAAATAAAAGAGTTTGTGTGGATGGTCCTGTCTTTTTCAGTGAGGAGGTGGAGCTATAATGGATACTTCTGTTAATATATGCGGCGTTGAAATGAAGAATCCTGTTACGGTTGCTTCAGGAACCTTTGGTTCGGGTATGGAATACTCCGAATATGTTGACCTCTCAAGACTTGGCGCTGTTACAACCAAAGGTGTTGCCAGCCATCCCTGGGAGGGAAATCCTGTACCAAGAATAGCAGAAACCAGCAGCGGAATGCTTAATGCAATAGGCCTTCAAAATCCGGGAATAGATACATTTATTGAAAGAGACTTGAAGTTTCTTTCGGATTTTGATACGAAAGTAATAGTAAATGTATGTGGACACAGTGTTTCTGAATACATAGAAGTTGTTAACAGACTGAGTGATGAAAAACAGGTGGATCTTCTTGAAATAAATGTTTCCTGCCCGAATGTTAAAGAAGGCGGAATTGCATTTGGTGTAGATCCAAAAGCGCTGTTTGATATTACAAAAGAGATTAAAAAACATGCGGCTCAACCTGTTATTATGAAGCTCAGTCCTAATGTAACAGACATTACTGAGATGGCAAGAGCAGCTGCTGAAGGTGGTGCAGATGCGCTTTCTCTGATAAATACGATAACCGGAATGAAGATTGATATAGAAAGAAGATGCTTTGCGCTTGCGAATAAAACCGGAGGCTTATCAGGTCCTGCTGTTAAACCTGTTGCTGTAAGAATGGTATACCAGGTTGCAAACGCGGTAAATCTTCCTATCATTGGAATGGGTGGAATAGCTACAGCTGAAGATGCTATAGAGTTTATTATGGCAGGTGCAACAGCTGTTTCTGTTGGTACTGCGAATTTTAATGACCCTTATGCGACAATCAAAATAATTGAGGGTATTGAGAGTTATATGGAAAAACATAACATTAATTCTCTTGATGAAATAAGAGGATGCGTTTAACGCTGAATTTTTAGTTTTTGGGTGAAGAAACATGCTGAACAGAAAAAAAGTTTACAGGTTTTCTGATGAAATAATGGCAGGAGATACCATTATCTCGTTTATATTTGGAATACCTTCTCTTTTATGTATATTGTTTTCTGTAATTTATTCCATAGTATTAAAGGGAAAAGCGGCGGATTTTATTGGATATCTGCTTCTTGCGGCCTTTATAATGGCAGTAACTGCATTTATTTTTGGACTGCTGTCTTATAAGAGTCAGGATGGAGGTGTACTTACAAAACGAACCTCCATGATCATTTCTCTTATTGATATTGCAGCTATAGTTGTACTATATATTTTTTGAGGAGCAAAATTAATAAATATCAAAGGTCAAAATTAATGAAAGTTACCCGGATTATTTCTTTTACCGGGTAACTGAGGGGGACTGAATGAATAACGATATTATCGAAAGATTTGAACTGGTAAAGAATAGACTCTTGGAGATTCCGGATGAGATAAGTCATATGACACCATCATATGATTCATTTTATCTGGATTTTTTTAATAAAGTTGCTGAATATCTGAATAATGTTTTATCCTGTATAGATGAGGTTAATCCTGATAATGTATATGATATTTCTATAGATAAACTTCAGGAAAGAAACCTGAAATTCTATGGAGAAATTCTTTCGGATAACTATTTAAAATCTTATACAAATCCAGATGTTGCTGATGAAAAGCTTGGTATATATGGTCCGTATTTTAGTTTTATTTTTGCCGAAATAATGAATATACCTGTATATCTTGGTTCAAATGTGTGGGATGAAACAGGTTATAATAAAGGACTTTTTGAAACTGTTGTAATTATAGAACTGTTTATATATGTTTACGGGCTGTTTTCAGAGGGTCTGAAACCAAAGGTCAGTGAAGTTGAGGATGCAGTTTTTTATTATGCATTTGATTATATAGAGGAATTCGCAGCTTCAAGAATTTCAGAGTGTACATTTCCTGATGAGTCCGGTATGGCTTATAAGATAATAAATAATGCTGACCTTAATGATATAAGATATTTATACCTGTATGGTGATCATATATCGGAGACTGAGATAAAACTTTCGCAGTATCTTTCGGGTCTTAGTGAAGATGAGATTGAAAGTATTGCGTTTTCCTTTACTGATGGATTCAGACGCGGCTTTGATGTTATGGGTATAGATTTTTCTGGTAAAAAATATGTTAATATCAGGTATCATATAGGTCAGGAAAGAATAGTAAAAGCTGCTGTTAAACAATTTAATGAAATGGGTCTTGTACCAGTTCTTAATAAAAGCACCTGCAGCAGGCTTGTAAGAAAAGGCGTAGTAAAAACTGGTTATGAGAGCACTTCTTCAAGTCTACAGTTTGAGTATGATCACAGGCTTGATGACAGGCTTTTTCTTGACGGCCGATATATGAAAAGAAGGCTTGATGCAGCCGAGAATTTCTATAAACAAAATGAAGCTGAGATAAAGGGATTTGCAGGACCGGCTGTTATTGAAAGCTTTGGTGAGGTTCTATTTACGCCTGTCGTTAAGGAAACTGTAGAAGAGTATACATCTGAACAAAGAAAGTTGTTCGCTTCAATGTATAACGGACTGGGCGAGATATCAAATAAATATCTTCCTGGGGATTCTTACAGCTTTACTATCATAGCGTTTCCGCTTCCTGATATCGGTGACAGATTCGAAGAAATATTTAATGAAACAGTAAAGA
>CACZOE010000010.1 GCA_902782695.1 uncultured Lachnospiraceae bacterium
AAACGTCCGAACAGATTCATTGCTGAGGTGGATATTGACGGACGAAGTGAGACGGTGCACGTAAAAAATACGGGCCGTTGTAAAGAGCTTCTGATACCAGGAAGTGAAGTTTGGCTGACAGCACCTGGGACGCCGAATCGTAAAACAAAATATGATCTGATTGCAGTGCGAAAGTCGAGCGGCATTTTGTTCAACATAGACAGTCAGGCTCCTAATAAGGTAGTTAAGGAATGGCTGTCATTACAGGATTATGATATCGTGGTGCCGGAATATACTTATGGTAGTTCTCGTATAGATTTTTACATGGAACGTGGTTCAGAGAAGTATCTGATGGAAGTGAAAGGATGCACGCTGGAAATAGATGGCATAGGTTATTTTCCGGATGCACCTACTGAACGAGGAGTGAAACACATCCGTGAACTGATAAAGGCAAAGGAAGCAGGATATCATGCCATACTTACGTTCGTGATCCAGATGGATGGAGTATCTGAAGTGAGAGCCGATATGGATATCCATCCAGAGTTTGGAGCTGCCCTTAATGATGCGAAGAATTCGGGGGTGGAAATCAAGTTCTTGGAATGTCACGTAGAGCCGGATTCTCTCACAGTGATATAGTAGCGGAAAAAGTGATTCAAAATATCAAAATGAATCGTTTTTCTGTGTGTGATTTATTATTTGATTTATACCTGGTTGTTCAAAATGTAGATAATAGTGCATCTGGTATTACAGGAGTATAATGAATTATGTTTGCAATTATATTTAAATCTGTATGTTTTTTTCTTTTTGCATCGGCGTGGCTTGCCCTTTGTAGAGCGAAGTATAACAAATGGAGCAGAAGAAAGAAGAATTGTACTAAGGAGAGAGGTGGTTATGCAGAGAAAACAGTTTCCTTTTGTAATGACATTAAAAGCACTAATAGTGTATATAATAGCTATTATAGTAATGGGGCTCTACTTCTATTTTGTAAGAGGAGATCTGGCTGGAAAACTTCTGACATTTATTGTCTGCCCCATGCTCATTGGATATCTGATATATGCATATGTTAAGGAAAGAAGAGCTGATAAAAATGCTATAGTAACGAAAAATCAGATTTCTGATGGAAGCTATTTTGAAAGTTCTGAGTGGCATGCGGGTTATGTTCGATATGTAAATGATAATCCTTTTGAAAAACCTAAATATCCTGACTTGAAAAAGGATCTCCTGATGAGGTTTCACAGAAGAGAGTATATGGTGGGAATGCTTTTTACACTTTTTCTGATGGTTTGCTGTTTTGCCATCTTTTTCGGTGAGGTATCTATAAGACGTTACGTGTTAGGAACTCTTGGCTTTTGTCTTTTTGTCATCTTTTTCTTTGCTGAGTTTTATTCTTATATAGGAATGCCGGTGCGTAAATGGTTAAAGGGAGACATAGATTATGATGCACTTAATGCATCATATAGAAATTGTCAGATGCTGACTTATAAAAAGAACGGTCTTGCTTTTGGAACGACGCATCTTCACGGTTTTACTGAAAAGAAAGTATATGCTTTCGATTACAGACTTGTGGATGGGATTTCGAGAAAAATAGTCCGACTGAAAAAATATGAGGATGGCATTTACTCAAACGAAGAATATCAGCATTTTGCTGTGATCCATATAAGACTTCCTCAAAGTGAGGAAACCTGGGATGTGGAAATAGAACTGGATCAATATCAGGTTCAGATGGCTATAGACAGACTAGTTACATATAAACTTGGTGAACCTCTGCAGGAAGAGCTTACTATGACAGAGAAAACTGAGAATGATACAGTTGTTTAGAAGAAGCAGGCGTAAAGTTAATATAAAAAAGTTGTTGTATCATCACTGATAGAGTGATATCATAATGGTATATATTTTAAGGAAACAAAGGCGTTTCATCCTTGTGATGGAGCGCCCTTTTTTCGTGATTGGAGGAGGTTATTATGGCAGCTTTTGATAGAGTTAAAAGCGGAATACCGGAAATGGATACCGCGCTGGATAACATCAGGCTTGGGGATAATGTTGTATGGCGTGTGTCTGATCTTTCCGAATTTAAACTATTTATGGAACCATATGTTAAGCAGGCGATAGAGGATAAGAGAAATATCATTTACTTTAGATTTGCAAGTCATGAGCCTCTTATAGAGGACTGCCCGGAGGTTAAAACCATAAATGTACCGCTATCTCATAGGTTTGAGACATTTACAGTGGATATTCATAATGCCATCGAAAGAGAAGGGTATGATGCTTTCTATGTTTTTGACTGCCTGTCTGAATTACAGACTGCATGGGCTACAGACCTTATGATGGGTAACTTTTTCAGAGTGACCTGTCCATTTCTGTTCATTCTCGATACTGTAGCATTTTTTCCGATTATCCGAGGTAAGCATTCGGTTCAGGCTATCAACAAGATACTTAATACCACCCAGCTGTTCTTTGATGTTTATTCGGATAGTAAAAGCGTATATGTCAGACCGGAAAAGGTATGGAACAGAGATTCAGAAACCATGTTCCTTCCACATACCTATGATAAAGAAAGTGGGCAGTTCAGGCCGATTCTGGATGGAGTAAAGTCCAGCAGATTTTATCAGGCGCTGGGTAAGGCTCAGCGTTCTGCTGAAGAGCAGTATTCAGATTCCTGGGATAGATTTTTTAACCGGACAAAGCTTCTGAGTGAAAATGGTATGGACATTCAGGAAGAATGTAATACCATGTGCAAGATAATGATGACCCGTGATGAGAAGATGCGTGAGATGGTTCGGAAGAACTTTACTCCGGAGGATTATTTTGCAGTAAGGGACCATATGGTTGGAACCGGAATGATAGGTGGTAAATCCTGCGGAATGCTTCTGGCCAGGGCAATCATCAGAAACAGTGAACCGGATATAAGTGATGTGCTGGAACCTCATGACTCATTCTATGTAGGCTCGGATATGTACTATACCTATATAGTTGATAACGGCCTGTGGGATCTGAGAATTAAGCAGAGAACTGAGGAGGGATACTTTGACCTGGCCGAGGATTTTGCCCAAAAGATAATGGAGGGTGAGTTCTCCAATGATATGAGAAAACAGTTCATCAGGATTATAGAGTATTATGGTCAGGATCCTTATATTATCCGCTCCAGCAGTATTCTGGAGGATGGATTTGGAAATGCATTCGCAGGTAAATACGAATCGGTATTCTGTGCAAACAGGGGCAGCATGGAAGAAAGAATAGCTGAATTTGAGCACGCAATAAAAGTAGTATATGCAAGTACCATGAGTCTTTCGGCTCTTGATTATCGTAAGAGACGTGGACTTGCAGACAGAGATGAGCAGATGGCGCTTCTCATACAGCGTGTATCAGGTTCCTACTATGGAAGTTATTATATGCCCTGTGCTGCAGGAGTCGGATATTCCTACAGCCCATACCGAATCATGAAGGATACAGATCCTACGGTGGGAATGCTGAGACTTGTTATGGGACTTGGAACTTCTGCTGTTGACAGGACAGAAGGCTCATATCCAAGAATAGTAAATCTTGATAAGCCTGAAAAGTCCTCCTACTCATCATCTGCCGATAAACACAAATTTTCACAGGGCAAGGCTGAGGTTATAAATATGACAGACCGTCAGCTGGAGAAGCTTGCATACGATAAAATGGAGGCGGATATACCGAAGTATCTGGAGAAGATTCTGCTGGAACATGATACGGAGGCAGAATCAAGACTGAGAGAGATGGGGCGACGCCGGGAGGTTAAGTTCATATCCTGTAAAGGTCTGGTGGCAAACTCAACTCTCATGGAGCAGATGAAGAGAATGCTGCGATGCATTCAGGATGAATATGAATATCCGGTTGATACAGAATTTACCATTAACATATCTGAGAATGGAGAGTACTCCATAGACCTGTTACAGTGCCGACCGCTTCAGGTTCAGAAGGGGAAATCAGGAACCGTGGTACCATCAGATATTCCTGAAGATAAAATCCTGCTTGAGAGTAAAGGTGCTTCTATGGGAATGTCCAAAGCGTCTGAGCTGGACATTATCGTATATGTGGATCCGGTTAAGTATTACAACATGCCTTATAAAGAGAAAGACCTGGTGGCAAAGCTTATAGGAAAAATCAACTGGCATTACAGGGATACGAACAAGCATATGATGTTAATAGTACCTGGTCGTGTGGGAACTACTTCACCGGAACTGGGTGTACCAACCGCATTTTCCGATATAAGTGCATTTGATATTATCTGTGAAACAGAAGAGAGCAAGGCTGGATATAATCCTGAACTATCTTACGGAAGTCATATATTCCAAGATCTTGTGGAGGCGGAAATACTATACACAGCTGTATTTCATGGGGAGAAAACTCTGCATTTTTCTCCGGAAAAGCTTGATATATCTAAGGATATTATTAAGGAATTTAGTGATTCTGAGGAACTGAGTGGAATCGTCCATGTATACGATGTATCAGGCAGAAAGTGCGAAGTTTACAACGACGTGGCAAATGAGCATCTGTTGATTGCTATTCACGGTATATGATATATCATATAACCTGCAGTTGTACCGTGAATAATCATAAAAAAATAAATAGCTGTTAAAATCCTATAGTTTTTAGTATAATTGTTTTGTAGTAAAAGTTTCTTTAGTGTGAGTTTTTGTTGTTGGGGTGGACTATATGAATATACAAGAATTTGTTAATGGATTTGGGGCTATGACATGTGTTGTTTCCGTTGAGGATCTGGGCGACGGAAAAAGGGGTAAGTTCTGTATAGTAGCTGGAAATCAGAGTTATATTGATTCCATAGAGAAGCCGGCACCGGGAGCAGAAATGCTTGTTCAGAAATTTACGCCGAATGCTGAATATACAACTTATCTCACCAGAGATCTGAATTTTGAAGATTACTGCTATAGAGCTGCGGTAGAGAAGAAGTGTCTGCATTCCTATGCGAAACCTGAGAGAATGCCTGGCCTGTGGTTTAATATGACCTTCCTTCCCGTAGATTATAAAGAAGGAAATAAATGCTTCTGCACTTATACTATGGAGATTAATTTTGAGGCTAATACTGAAAGAATGTCAACGCTTTCAGCAGATGTATCTGCACATGTACTGGAGATATGTCTTAAGATAAGAGGTAACAAAGATTTCAGAGCAGCCATGACAGAAGTTATCAAAGATATTCGTGATCTTTGTGATGCAGAGCATTGCTGTATATTCCTTATGGATACGTACGAAAGAACCTGCTTCGTTCTTAGTGAGGCTCTGTCAAAGGATACGAATCTCGTTACCATGCATAAGTATGTGGATGATAAATTCTACGATATAGCTGATACCTGGAAGGATGTTATTTCCGGAAGTAACTGTCTGATTGTTAAAAATGCACAGGATATGGAAATAGTAAAAGAGAGAAGTCCTATCTGGTATGAGTCGCTGACCGCAGCCGGAGCAAAAAATATAGTACTGTTTCCACTGAAGTTCAAGGAAACACTTCTTGGTTATGTCTGGGCTATAAATTATAAGGCCGATGACGCAATCAAGATAAAAGAAACACTCGAAACTTCAACATTTATCCTGGCTTCAGAGATAAATAATTATCTGCTTCTTGACAGACTGAAGGTTCTGAGTTCCAAGGATATGCTGACCGGAGTCATGAATCGTAATGAGATGAATAATTTCGTAGATAAGATGGCAGATGAGCCGGACGGAAAAGAGGAGTCCGTGGGAGTGATATTTGCTGATCTTAATGGTCTGAAGCGTATAAATGATGATTATGGACATAGTGCCGGTGATACACTTCTTAAAGATGCTGCGAAGGCCATAGAAGAGGTGTTTAAGAAAGAAGAAATATTTAGAGCTGGTGGAGATGAATTTACTATCATCAGTCTGAACATCACTCAGGAAGAACTTGATGAGAAAGTGCAGAAGCTGAGAGATGTATCGGAGAAATATAATAATTTAAGCTTCGCCATAGGAAGCTGCTACGATGCTAAGAAGGAAAATGTAAGAACAGCTCTCAGATATGCGGATGAACGTATGTACGAAGATAAGCGTATATACTACGAGAATCATCCGGAAATGAAGAGACATTAGATATGTAAACGCTGTATATTATTCTGAAAGCAGACATAAATCATAAAGTAATGAATCATTCTGAATTAAGAGATGAACAGTGAGTCAAAAATGATTGGCTCACTGTTTTTTTGCTAAAAATCAATATATAGATACAATCCTATAAAAAATACTTGACTTTTACTGTTATATACTGTATATATAACACATAAACAGGTGCGGGGTTTAAGAATATGAAAATACTACAGAATTCAAATATTCCGATATATAAACAGATAGCCGAACAGCTGAAGGGGGATATCCTTGCTGGCAAGATAAAAGAAGGAGAGTATCTACCGTCTATCAGGGGTCTGGCTCAGGAGCTCAGGATAAGTGTTATCACTACCATGAAGGCTTATGAGGAGCTGGCTTCGGAAGGATTGGTAACTCCCGTTCAGGGAAAGGGGTTCTATGTAAATGCTCAGGATAGTGAACTACTTAGAGAACAGCACATGCGCCGGATAGAATCGTCTCTTACTGAGGCTATAACAGCTGCGAGGATTGCAGGACTGTCTGACAAAGAGCTGATGAATACGTTAAAGATGCTAATAGAACTTTCAGAGGATAATTAACATTTGTATCGATATAAAAAGTTATAAATAGATTTTGATAATTATAAGAGGTTTTATAGAAGGTTATTAAGGAAAAGAGGAAAGATATGAATTACGAAGATGTTATAACAGGACAGGGAATTGAAAAGAGTTTTAAGAATTTCAAGCTGAGTATACCTGAGCTTCACATTCCAAAGGGCTTTTCTACAGCTCTTATAGGAGAGAACGGAGCAGGTAAAACCACACTTCTGAATATTCTGGCGGGAATCAGAAGAGATAATAAAGGTGATATTAAATACTTCGATGAGAAACTGGGCATTGAGGATACCAATGTAAAGGAAAAAATCGGATTTACAGGTACGAAGAAATTTTTTATGCCCTACTGGAGTGGTGATCAGATAAAGGAAATGATGAGTCTTCTTTTTGATGGCTTTGATCCTCAGAAATTTGACGGTATATGCAGGTCCCTGAATATAGATGCCGGAATATTTGGAGCCAGAGGTTATACAGTATCAAAACTTTCAGATGGTAATCTGATGAAGCTCATGCTGGCGACTGTATTTGCAAGAAATACCGAGCTCCTCCTTCTGGATGAACCGGCATCTTCGCTGGATCCTCTTATGAGAGATATGCTTTCAGATATGATTAGAGCGTATCTGGCTGATGGAGATGGTCTCAGATCAGTAGTTTTCTCTACTCACAACATTTCCGATATGGAAAATGTAACTGATTATGTGATCATTATCGATGATGGAAAAATCCTGGAAGAGGGCTTCGTTACTGACCTGAAGGAGAAGTATATCCTGGTAAAGGGCGAGGCGGAATATCTAAGTGAGGCAAAGAAGAATCTTATCACATGTCAGGCAAGTAGCTTTGGCTTTGAAGGTGTAGCACTGACAGATAACATGGAAAGATTTGCAGGTATGGATGTTGAATTCGTTACACCAAGTCTCTTTAATGTAAGTGTAGCTGTTATGAAGCAGAATTCAAAGATAAGCATGCCTGTACTGTAGGTTATATACCTTGAAACGAGATACATTTAGTGAAGAGTTAAAGAGGGATATTATGAACGTGGTTAAATGTTACAATTCGTATATAGGTTTAAAACCCAGACTGTTATTATATGTTGGTTATCCGATACTGTTAGCAGTAGTGGTATTCATAGAGCTTTATGTTTTTAAAATGCCGTGGATGGTAACAGGTATATTCTGTCTGACGATGCCGGCTACATTACTTTTTCTGTTTATCATTGATAGATGCTTTATTGGACCTGTATTTTATAACAGAGGACAGGACGATGAACTTATAAAATCATCGCCGAAGGGAGCAGCATATCTAAAAAATGCTCTTACTCTGGATATTATATTCAGAATTTGTCTGGTTTTTATGCTTACACTCATAATAGTAGTTATATCAGTTATATCAGGAGTTTTTGAATTATACAGCGCAAAGATCATTTCATCAGCTGTACTATTTCTTCTGGCACTTGATGGCGTTTCAAATCTTATGATTGTACTTTGTCGACAGATAGATGGAATAAACGCAGCTATGATAGCTATCTATGGTATAGAAATGGTATTTATCCCTGCAATCGCAGCGGTGTTAATCGGAAAACCATTCATCATGTATGTTTTTGCGGTAGTATACCTTATCATTGACATTGTTTTCATATGTTTAAATGTATATAAAATAAAGAATTTAGTGAAGGCAGAATGGTATAAGGACAGATAAGAAGGGAAAATATTATGAAGTTAAAAGATACAATAAAACTATTAAAATATACGCAGTCACCGCAGTTAAACATTGTGGTTGTAATCATTTTTGGCTTTTGTGCAATAATCACCTCGATTCCGGCAATAGAAAATGTATTGGGGGCGTTCTGGGCAAACTATATGCCTATGTATTTTGTCGGTCAGATAAGTGTAGTGACATTTGCAGGAGTAGTTCAGTCTTCAGAAAAGTTTAAAAAATTAGTTACGAAGAATCTGGCAATACTTCTCGGGATTGCGAATGCATTTAATTATTTACTGTTTGTAGTGGTTAGATCATTGCTGGCTTATAAGATTGGAATGGAAGCTGGCATTTGTCAGTTCCTGGTATCATATATGTTATTCCAGATACTCTATGTAATATACGGAACAGTTATTTATAAAAATATAAAACTAGGTATATTATTCATGGTTCCTATATTTTTGATAATTGTTTTCTCCAGCTTTACATCTTTGAAATTTATAAAAGATCTGGCAGGTCTTGCAGGTCCTAAGTTTTTCATACTGCTTGCTGCTGTTGTAAGTGTACTTACACCGATTCTTTATTATGGACTGACATGTGCCTTATACAAGTTACCATATAGTGAAGGTATGGTTAAACGTGCTCAGAGACAGGAAGCTTTATAGATTTAACTCCAAGTTTCTTTTTCTATAATCGCTAATCTGTGGTATAATGCTAGTGGGGTATTTACTTGGACTAGTGGGGGACAGATAGCGATGAGAGAAAAACTCAAAAATATATATTGAATTGTACTTAAGCAGACAGATTGATGATTGCTGGCTAAATCTTTGGCAGATCATTCTGGCTGCTTTTTATGATTTTGTTGAGGGATTACTATGGCAGTAAGAAGCAAAAAACAATTTAATAAGCTGATGCAGAAGCAGATGAAGACAGTTTCGAAAAGTGCCGATATAGATAATACTTCTTTCGAAAAACAGGAAACAACTCAAAATGTAAGTACCGTCGTATCACTGGCAAAGACTACGAAGCTTGCATTTTTTAAACAGTACTTTACCTATCAGGCGTTTCTTGAAATCCATCCGGCAGGTGACATTTCTGCTGATCTTTGTTTTGTGAAAACGATTCTCTATATCATGAGATGGTTCCGTAATCGTCTGGGAGATGAAGTGTTTGAGAAGTATCCGGATACTGTATTTCTGAAGGATTCTTTTCCTGAGCCGGAAAACTATAAGGATTTTAACCTGGAAGAATCTAAGAATATCTATGGATTCAGTTTTATAGATTTTGAAGCTGTCTATACGAATAAGAAAAGTGTATGGCTGGTGCGGCTGACAGAACCGGATAATGGGAACGAGAGAAAAGATATCTATGGCAGAAATTTCACCACAGAGATATTCGTGTACCTGTTACCAGAATCGGTTGCTTTGGGAATAAGAGAGTCCTGCAGGGAGCCGGATACAAATCTGGAGGATGCTTCCGGATACAGACCGGGCTTTGTGAGAGATATGTTCTTTGACAAGGATCTGATCATTACAGAATTCGGACTAGATAAGAGATATGCCTTTATGAAGAAGCCTGTGATTATCAATGGAAAATCAGGTGAGGCCTGCGATAAGGTATACCAGGAACTGATAGATTCTGAAAATAGACAGATGCCTATCCTTTTTGTACCGGGAGACTTTTATAAGAAAAATACTGAAGAAGTGGAAAAGAAGACACAGAGTCTTCTTGGCTTTGCTCATGTGGTAGTCTGGGAGAATACTCCGGCGAAACTCTTCAGCCAGACGATGAAATCGGAAGAGCTAAATGATGTTGCCGGCGAAGGACAGCTGATATTTTATCGGAGTACAAAGGGAAAAGATTTTCCATCCGATTATTATGAGTCAGATACAGAGGACCTTCTGGAAAGCATTAAGCTTAGGGCACAGAAGGAACCTTGCAGGAAAAATTTCGGTTTTAGTACATTTAACTTTAAACCCTCCTGGTGGGAAATCACAAAAGCGGATGAAACAGAAGAAAATCAGATAAGCGTTGAGGAAATCTCCAGTGCATACGAAAAAGAAATAGCTCGGTTAAATATCCAGCTGAATGACCTGAGAACGGATAATGATTCACTCCAGAGAAAGAATAACAGCCTGGAAACTGAAAATAAGGATTTAGATAAGCGACTCACGAAGTTGTTTAGTGATGTTTATAAGTATAATGAAGAAAACAGTGATCTAAAGGGAAGAATAAGTGGGCTTGAAGAAGATATTCGAAGACTTGAAGCAACGAAAATTCAGGAGGATATGCTGTGGAAGAGTAAGCTGAGTTCTGAAAAAGAGAGGTACCTTCCAGTTCTTAATCTTCCAACTGTATCAAAGGATAAAAAGGACGACCTGATTGCCTGGATCGAGAAATATTATTCTGATGTTATAGAGCTGCATCCTGATGCAATAAAGTCTCTTAAGAATGATAACAGAAATATTGACTGGCATAAGCTATGTATGATGATTCACTACCTGTCCGGATACACCAGATACAGAAACGGTGGTGGAGTGGCCATAAATCTTAGTGCAGCCCGTGAATACGACCCTGAAGAATCCGGCTATAAAGCAGAGCCTACAGGCAGCGGTCAGGGTTCTACAGAAATCCATAGGGATAAATATACAATAACAGTAAACGGCAAAGATGTTTTGATGGACATGCACATTAAGTATGGCAAAGGCAGGGACGACAATATGATCAGAATCTATTTCTACTATGATTCTGAATCTAAAAAGTCCATCATAGGTTATCTGCCTGATCACCTGCCAACACGGGCCTCGTCCCATTGATAATATAGTGATATGAGTTTTAAAGGAGCGTATTTATGAAGATATATGATATTTCGCAGGAGGTTTTTACCTGCAATGTATTTCCGGGAGATCCTCAGCCGGAAAGAATCGTTCAGATGAAGATAAAGGATGGAGAAATGTGCAATCTGACTGCATTTAAAATGTGTGCTCATAATGGTACACATGTGGATGCTCCGTATCATTTCATTGATGAAGGAAAGACAATCGATGAGGTGGATATCAGAAGATTTGTGGGATATGCTTATGTTTCTACTCATGATGGAGAAGTAGGTGCTGAAGATGCCAGGGCTATTCTTGCTAAAGCAAGGAAGGCGGACGAAGAGTGTGAAACAGGCGATGACCATGCATATAACAGGATACTTGTGCGTGGAAATGCAGTAGTTACTGAGGAGGCAGCCAAGGTTTTTGCTGATGCTGGAATACTACTTTTTGGAAATGAATCACAGACAGTCGGACCGATGGAAGCTCCAAAGAATGTGCATCTCATAATGCTGGGTGCCCAGATAGTTCTTCTGGAGGGGATAAGGCTTTCAGAGGTGGAAGATGGAGTTTACTTCCTAAATTCGGCTCCTATAAATCTCGGCAGCGCAGACGGAGCACCATGTCGAGCGCTTCTGATGAAGTTTTGAGTTTTACAGTAATTGATCATTCACGAGTTTCTGAGGTGATTTTGAGTGATTTAGTTTGCTATTTAGTTTTTTGTATAAGTGACATAATAAGTAGATTAAGGATATATGAAAAAAAACAGTGATGATTCAAAGTGCTTGAGAAGATAAAGAGCGGTGATGATTTATAGAACGTGATTTGATTTGAGGAATAGGAGGTTAGGATATGGATGTTTCAAATATTACAGTTAATTCACAGAGCAGCATACGGATTGATATAGGTAAGAAGATATATTTCGACCCGGTTGATATAGCTGATGAAAACCATGATGCTGATTATATATTTATAACCCATGATCATTATGATCATTTTTCGATGCCGGACATCCTTAAAATCCTGAAAGATAGTACTGTGTTTATAATTCCGGCATCAATGGAGAAGACTTTTAGAAAGAATACCGAGGCAGGAGAAGCTATTTTTGTAGCTCCTGGTCAGGAATATGAGACAGCAGATTTTGCTTTTGAGACAGTTTCGTCTTATAATAAGGTGAAGCCGTTCCACCCTAAAAGAGCTGGCTGGTGCGGATATATAATCAAAGTAGATGGACAGAGAATCTATGTCGCCGGCGATACTGATGCTACGAAAGAAGCAGAGGGAGTGAGCTGTGATATAACACTTGTACCGATTGGTGGTACATTTACCATGAACTATAAGGAAGCTGCTGGCCTTATCAATAAGATGAGACCAAAGCTCGTTATTCCGACTCATTATGGAAGCTATGTCGGAAGTAAAACCGATGGTGTAGAGTTTAGTAAGCTGGTGGATAATGGAATCGATGTCGAACTAAAACTTTAACTGGAGGAAAAAAGTAAATGAACAAGAAAACTGTAGCAATTATTCTGGAGTTAATACCTATCGTTGCGGTGGTGTTAACCTTTGGCCTGATATTCCTGCCTATTAATGCAGCAAAAGTATCGTGGCTGACATCAGCGCTCATGATACTTGCATTTTTGGGTTTTGCATTTTTCTTTATTGCACGTGCCCTGGCAAAAGGCGAGAAGGTGGTTAAAGCACTTGGAATCCTTGACTGGCTTGCGACTTTAAGTGTTATCGCTATTTATGTTCTTGCTATTTTTAGTTTTGGGCTTTAAAATTGAGGCTTTTATATGAGTAGAGGTTTTTGGACACTTCGTTACACGCTCATAAATGTGACTTATTTTGTAGCGTTTTGTACGATACATGCACTTGCTGCAGTATTTCTGCTGGATAGAGGATTCACGAATACTGAAGTAGGTATACTTCTGGCGGTTTCCAATATAACTTCAAATAAACTGCTCATAATTTCTGGAGTAGCATTTTTCATAAAGATTCTGATTTTGGTATTTGCCACAAATATGGCGATGATGTATGTGAGCCAGTCCTTCCAGCTCTTTGCTTATGCGGTTTTTATACCGGCAGCAGCGTACTATGTGAGTATGAATATGGCAGAACTGGATCAGGTAAAGGGACAGGCATTTGTAACCAGTGCGATAACTATTGGTGGAGTTTTTTCAAATCTAATAAGCGGGGTTGTTTTAGATAATAGTGGAATAAAACCTATGCTGATTACGGGGACTGTGGTAGCGGCTGTAGGTGTTGTCATTGCAATAATTGCTCTTGGTGAAAGAAGAGAGAAGATATAGGAGGGGACAAGCATGAAAAAAAGACTAAGTAATGGGGTTAAGATTCCAATGGTGGGTTATGGATCATACCTTTCAACTGAGAAGGGTGGAAAACAGGTGATTCTTGATGCGCTGGAAACAGGTTACAGATATATAGATACGGCAAGTATTTATAACAATGAGGATGCTATAGGCGAGGCTATAGCTGATTCAGGAATCCCTCGTGAGGATATATTTATCTGCAGCAAGGTATGGCCGACAATGCTTGGAAAGAAGGAAACTCTTGAGTCTTTTGAAGAGTCCTGTAAAAAGCTTCGTACGGATTATCTTGATATGTATCTGATCCACTGGCCTAAGGCCAGCCAGTCTGATGACAAGTGGTTGCACAAGGCTCTGGAGGGCTGGAAGGTAATGGAAGAACTGTATGATGAAGGTAGAATCAAGGCTATAGGTCTGTCGAATTTTCTTCCACATCATATGAAACCGTT
>CACZOE010000011.1 GCA_902782695.1 uncultured Lachnospiraceae bacterium
AAAAAATAATCTACTACATTAGTGTTGTAGGTTGTTAAGTGTCCTTAGATGTTACTGTGGTTTCTTGACCGTCTTTTTGAGTTTCGCCTTTAAATAATACTTGTTGTTTGGAAATAAAGCTATTATAAGGATCATCTTCAATCTTCAAGTAATCTTTTACTATATCTAGAAAGCTGTCACTAATTGAAAAATCTAAGAGTTTATTCTTCTGAGGAGAAAGAATGTTGTAGTATATGTTGAGTTTATTAGCTAACTCGTTTGCTCGAGCTTCGTCGTAATCTTTTCTGCGAAAATATTTGAATAATTGTCTTTGTCGTATGCCGGTTCTTGAATATTTTGTAGATTTTTTGGTGCGATAATCTGCGCTTAAACCTCGGTAAATTTTTGAAATACCGAGGTTTATTTTTATGGATAAATCTCTATTCTCATTTGACTATAATTGAAATTTTATTATAATGATGTAGGTGCGAAGCATTTGGGTATAAGTTTTTGAGGTATAAATGAAAATATCCATGATTGATGAATAGGAGAAAAATGTATGAAGAAAAAACTGGGACAAGTACAGGCGCGTATAATTGCAGCGGTATTATTGGTTGGTTTGATGCCTGCAAATTTTGGAGTAGCTAATGTTAAAGCAGAAACGCCTGATTCTACCGAAGAATATGAAGGCGGTTATATTTCTAAACCATGGGAGGAAAATGTTCCTGTGGCTGATGACTCATTAACGGTAGAGCAGGTTGATGAGTTAATTAAAGGTGAGTCAGATGATGAAACTGATGGATTGCCTCATAATAATAAAGCAATCTATGTGCCGGGTGGTAATCCCGAAAGTGCATATCCTGCAAAATATGATAATAGGGAAAAGCTTTCAGAATATCTTGAAACATATGCTCCACCAACAAGAAATCAGAATCCTTATGGGACATGTTGGGCGCATGCCTCTATTGCACTTGCTGAATTATATGCGATTAAGCAACAGGGGGCTGACAGGAATAGTGTCGATTATAGTGAGAGGCATCTGGTCAGATATACCTATGGTTATGGTGAACCTCATATGATATCGGATGCGGAATCGGGTGATACTATAATGATTGAAGGTGGCGTGGCTAACAGTAACGATATTACTGATGATGAGGAGATTACCATACTTTCACACGGTGGAAATTATAGTGATGCTGCACAGGCGCTTATGAGATGGAAAGGTATTGCTTCAGAAAATACTGTGAAATATCCTATTAATAAGGTTGAAACTGAAAAGCCTGTTTCACCCCATGTGAATTGGAATAGAGATATCGCGTATAGTAATGAACAGCGTCTGGAAAACTTTTATGAAATAAACATCAAAGAGAACCCGGATATAGCTAAGCGGTATATAAAAGAATATGGTGGAGTTGGAGTAGTTTTCAAGGCTGAGCAACCTACATTAGGTTTTTTAGGTAGTTATTATAATTTTATGAATAACAGCTATTACAACGTTGATGAAGTAGGAGGACCACATGCAGTTGTGATAGTTGGTTGGGATGATGATTTCCCTAAAAGTAAATTTTCTAAAACGGCTGAAAAAAATGGCGCATGGTTGATTCGAAACAGTTGGTTTGCTTACGATAAGGCTAACTTCGCATACAATTCATATTTTTGGATGTCATATTGCGATCCAAGCCTTAGTGAGTCGGCCTATGTATATAAGCTCCAGGATAAGAGTGAATGGAAAGATAATAATTATTACTATAATACACAGTTTAGTTCACCAGACGGTTATTCGAAGCCCGGATACAAAGCAGCCAATGTATTTGTTGCAAAAGGAGCTTCGGATAAAGAACTTCTTGAATCGGTTTCATTTCAAGCATTAAGATATAGTGTGCCTTCTGAAGGAGCTGGATATACGGTTGAAATATATCGTGGACTAAAAGGAGCTGATCCGGATTCAGGCAATCTTGTCTCCCAACAACAAGGAACCATACCATTTAAGGGAATGTATACAATAGAGCTGGATAAGCCGGTTGTATTAGACAAAGGGGAACGTTATTCTGTTATTGTTGCGCTAGATGAAGGGACAGTTGATTGTGAGCCATTTTCAACAGCTGAGTTTGAAATAGGAAATGATATTATTCAATATACTGCTAAATGTGGTGCAAAAGGTCAGAGTTTCATGAGTAGTGGTCGGAAATGGCAAGATAATACGACTAATTGTGTCGGTAACTGGTGTATCGGAGCTCAGACGGTTGACTTGCCAAGCCTTACAGCAGCTGCTGGTTCGAATTATACAAGTGTTGATCTTTCGTGGAATGCAGTAAAGGGTGTTAGTGGTTATGAATTAAGAAGAAGTAAAACGCATGATGGAACATATACTAAAATTGCCAGTCTTAATGTATCTGCCACAAGCTACACGGACAGTAACGTAACAAAAGACGAAACATATTATTACAAATTGTATCGAGTTGTGGCCGGAAAAGCTGATGTGAAATCCTGCCCTGAACCTACAGAAGTTTATTTAGGAGATACTTCATCAATTGATCTGACTGCAGATGATTTTACGATTGATAGAAGCCATCTGGACAAAAATTCTTTATATAATGCGTCAGAGCAGTATGTAACTGCAACCGGTCCTGATGATTATAAAGGTGATGTAAGTATATATTATCAGATGATTTATGATGGCTCCGGTTTTACTGTAGAGACGACTGCAACTACTGATAAACCAATTAATGCGGGCACCTACAAGGTTATTGTTAAAGCAGGTGCATATAAAAAATATAAGAAGGCAGAGCTTACCAAAGAAGACTGGAATGTTGTTATAAATCCTATTGATTTATCAAAGGGAACGCTAAATACTACAACTGATAATGTATATTATAACGGTTCAGCACATAAAGCCAGTGAGTGGGCTATTTCATGCAATGGCATTATGATGACGCCGGGTGTGGATTACAGTTGTAACAGTTATAATAGAAATTCAAATGGAGAAAAAACATTAACCTATTCCGGAAAATTCCAGGCGATTGTTCAAGCCACTGGTGATAATTATATCGGAAAGGGTAAGGTGGAGCTTGAAATAAAGCCGGTAACGATAACTGTTATTCCTACAGATAATCAGTCAAAAGATAAATATGCTGACGATCCGGAAAGCTTTAAGTATACATTAGATACTTCAAAGGTTATTTCAGGAGAAACCTGTTCTATTACCGGAAAACTTGGAAGATCATCCGGTGAGAACTTAGGTAAACATCCATATAATCTGGGGACGCTGGAGCTGAAAGATAATGGTGAGTTTAAAAAGATTAACTATATTCTAAAGTTAGAAACGGGTCATTATTTTAAGATTGAGGGTTCAGTTGTTAGACTTAATAGTGATAATGTTATTCTGTCTACGCTGGAATATAATGGCAAATCACAAGAGCCTGAAATCAGTGTTATTTACAATGGCATTACATTGATAGAGAACGTGGATTATCAAATTATCATGGTCCCTTCGCTTAAGGATGTTGGTGCTACTGGATTCGTTACGATAGAGGGAAAGGGGGATTATGAAGGAACGGTTTATAAGAAGTTCACAGTTGAAAAAGGAACTCCAACATATACTGTCCCCGGTCCGTATACCCTTGAATATGATCAGACATTAAAAGATATTTCTCTTCCGGAAGGTTTCTCCTTTGAGGATGAAGATACAGTTCTTACGGTAGGTGCAGATAATGATGTAAAAGTGAAATATACGCCTGAGGATACTGATAAGTACAAAGAGGTAACTGGTATCAAGATAATTGTTACCGTGAATCCGGATGCATCGACTGTACCGACAGAAACACCGACACCGGATCCGACAGAAATGCCAACACCAGATCCGACAGAAATGCCAACACCGGATCCGACAGAAACGCCAACACCGGAGCCGACAGAAGCGCCAACACCGGATCCGACAGAAACACCAACACCGGAGCCGACAGAAACGCCAACACCGGCGCTAACAGAAACACCAACTCCGGTGGCAACGGTGACACCTATAAGCAAACCGGTGGTTACGGATGTTGATATTACAAAGGAAATCCCTTATGCGGAGAATATTTCTGTTGCAGAAAAAGAAACAGTAATTAAGACTGCTGATACCGATAAAAAAGATGTGGAAGGTTCGGCACATCGGTATCTGATGCTGAAAGTCAAGCCGAAGAAGACTTCCATCACCATCAGTTGGAAGAAGATTGCAGGAGCTGACGGATATATTATTTATGGTGCAAAATGTGGAACAAAAATGCAGCTTGTTAAAAAGATAGAGAATCCATCTGAAACCAAGTATACCGTCAATAAATTAAAGAAGGGAACCTACTACAAATATGTGGTGGTTTCATATAAAAATACGGAAGCCGGTGAAAAGGTAATAACCACTTCAAAGTCAGTTCATGTAACAACTGACGGAGGAAAGAAGGGAAATCCGACCGCTATTAAGCTCAAGAAAAGCAAATTCAAGCTGAAAGTCGGCAAGACAGCTAAGATAAAAGCGAGCTTCAAAAAGAAGAAAAAGGTTTCTATACATATAGCGAAGTTCCGTTACGAAAGTACCGATACAAATGTTGCGACTGTAACGGAAAATGGAACTGTAAAGGCTGTCGGAAAAGGTAAGTGCAAGATTTACGTTTACACACAGAACGGTATATGCAAAACAGTAACAGTTACTGTAAAATAATGTGACAACAGGACACATGAAAAAATTGTGATTTCAAGGTATGAATCCTTGTAACCCAGCTAAGGACATCGATAAGTAAGTCGATGTCCTTTTTTGGATAAAACCAAACAACAAAAACATTTTGACAGTGAATCCTGATAAAGGTTAATATTTTTAGCAAGGGGATATTTTTTGTGTTGAGCCTTTGTTGCTAACATTGTGTTATTCTTTGTATTATCATAGGAAAAAAAAGCGGATAATTTAATGACAAAATCCGATGTTGCTACAACAGCTACATGTGCAAAAGAGTCATAGCAATACATTTTTACAATATGAAAGGTGTTATTATGTATAGTATAATATTTAAATGTATTTTAGAATTATCTTCAGTTTTATAAGAAAAATGTAGAAAGAGGTTAACACGAATTATGAATAATCAGGAACAAGAGTTTCAGCAATCACCATACCGACAGTCACCGTATCAGCAACCGGGGTATGAACAATCGGAGTATCAACAGACACCCAATCTGCAACCACAGTATCAACAGACACCCAATCTGCAACCACAGTATCAACAACCGGAGTATCAGCAGATATCAAACCAGCAGACACAGGTGCAGAATTCGGAAAGGTCTGCCAGGATCAATAATCCGAATTTTTCAAATCACATAATATATAGTGTGATTCAAATAATATTTGTTCCGCTTTTGTATGGACTTATACCACTGATTCTGACTATTTCAGCTAACAGTGCGTGGAAGGATGGCAGAAATGAAGATTATGAGAAGAGAACCAGGATTGCAAAAATATTCCTGACTATCGGATGGATATATCTGGCCGTTGATGTAGTGGTGTTGATAGGTTTTTTCATATACTTATTCGTAGAATTACTTAATTCGGGATTTTAAGCTGACAGAAAAAATACATTGTAATTTTATGATAGTGCTTGTAGCAAGAACCGTCATTTGCGCGAACTTCGAGGAAAGCTGTCAATACGCTTGCGTAATTGACAGTTTGACGAGAAGCGCGACACCGTAGGTGCAAG
>CACZOE010000012.1 GCA_902782695.1 uncultured Lachnospiraceae bacterium
ATACCTACGGCAAAGCAGCTGAAGGATGATTATTTCTATGAGTGTACAGCTCCGGATTCTCTTGATGCTATTGCTCACAAAAATGCTATGATCATGCAGAGGATTTCTGAGAAGGATAAACCTGAAAAGAAGCCATATACCACCAAAGCATCAACTGCAATTTTAAATCTTAGAAAGTATGTGACCGATCCTGAAGGAATTACGGCAGAGAATAAGAAGGATGTCATGAAATATATCAGGGATATTGTAGCTGAGAAGAGTTATGATATCTTTGTAAAAGATGGACTTAAGGGAGAAGAGCTTAAGACTGCCTTGGATAGGTCTCTGGCTAATGCTCCTGAGCTTAAGGCTTTAGAGGACGGATATCTCGGAAAAGGTGATGTAGGAGCTGTTTTGTTCGAGGATGGAGCGAAGAAGCTTGCTCTTGGTGTCACCAAAACCGCTTACAATATGATGGCTGATGATGCCATAACAAGACTTAATGCCGGCAATTATTTAAGTAATGAGGATCTTTTGAAGGATGCAAGTATTGCCATTACGGGTAAGTTATATCAGGAGACGGGGAAGCTTCCGACCAATCCAAAGACAAAGAAGCCATATACCTTTAAGGATTATGCAAAAGCTCTTTCCAAGGAACCTTCATTTAAGGTGACAATCAATAAAGGAAACGGACTTGATGAATCTGCTAAACTTTTTGCCCGTATTGCGGGAGACAGTAAACAGTTAAAGGAAATGCTGGCAAAGACAAGTGTGGTTGCGCAGAACCTTCAGGCTCAAAATGTAAATAAAAATGTGAATAAAAATGTAAACGTAGAGCAGGGAATGCATAAATAGGAGGGATTCCAATGCCTGGAAAAACATTTGATACAACTGCATTACAGGAACGGCTTAATGAATTTATCCATGACCTTGAGGATATCTATACAAAAAAAGATGATGCCCAGAGATATGCAAAGTTTTGTGAGGCTATTTTCAGAGTCAAAGCGCTGACTGATTATTTCTATACACCGGATAGCGAAGGAAATCTTACTGCGGTCGATCTTAAATCAAAACTTGAGATTTTGAAAGCTTATAATGAAGCTATTGATGAAGCGATATCTTTTAGTGGCACTAATGCTACAGGTGAAGTGGGTATGACCATGAAGGAGATAGTCGATGAGCTTCTCCCACTACTAAGATCAGACTATGATGCCCTGTCTCAGGTAGATGAGAAGAAATCCATGCCATTACCTGAGCTGATTAATGCCGGTCGTATGGAGGTTGTAGATTTTGGTAAGCAGCCTATGGTGACAGAGGGTGGTAATGTCAACCAGAGAATGCATATTAAGGTTCAAAATGGAAAAGATGTCGAGACGGGTTACTTTACACCTACTATGACTGCAGATCCCGAGAAAGAGGCCAGAGAAACTATTGAAAGACTTGCTAAAAAGTATGGTCCTGTGTATAAAAATATTCTTCAGAAACTCTATGATATGGATTTGAGCGTATACTTCAAGAGTAATACCATGTCATGGAGCAGTGTAGATCCCTACCTTGAGATGGAACATACAGATAGGGATGAGGCTATTGATTACCTTGACGATAACTGGTTTTCCAGCTTTTATAATCCTATGAATCTTCACGATGACGCTGAAGAGGTGATAGATGATCCAAGGTTTGAGGAGTTTTCTCACGAATTATTCAATTCACTGAGTGTGTCCAAGGATCACTATAGACAGTTTTTTGGTATAGATGCCTATCTGAATGTAGAAAAGGGTGCCAATATTGATAAGAGAAATACTGCTTTTTATCGCATGGCCTGCCTTTTTGGAAAGCCTGACCTGGTAGCCGAGACAAGACCTATGACAGTCACTATGAATGGCAAAAAGGTTACCGGTACATTTATGGCTGAGGCTTATGGTGTAGATATTAACAAGGTTAAGCAAGGGGATGAGGTATTAAAATATAAGACTGATGTATATGATAATCCAGCTGTATTTGATGATATAGCCGCTATGCAGGCGCTTGATTATATCTGTGGCAATACTGATCGGCATTCAGGTAATTTCTTACTGAGATTTGATCCAAAGGATGCCGAACATGCAAAACTTGTTGGTATAACACTTATCGACAATGATATGACATTCTCCGATGCTAAGGAGAAAGGCGGTTTTGAAAGCTTTCTGGAAGCCGGGAAAATGGGAGTAGTGGGTTATGATTTTTACAAAACCATGTGCCTTATGACTAAGGAACAGATGCATCTGATGCTTTCTGACTGTGGTTTATCCGGTAAAGAGATTGATATGGCCTGGGACAGAAAGGAATATCTCCGTGAAAAAATCGAAGCTGATATGGAGTATTTTAAGGACAAGGCTCCGGGTTATACTGAAAAGGGAAAGATCAGACTTGTAAAAAAAGAGGAATGGTCTACATATAAACTTAAAGAACTTTCGACTGCTCATAGAAAAAGTCAGTTTAATGCTGTATATAATTATACTGATTCGGCAGCGATTGGATTGGAGATGGGTGTACAGAACGAAATTAGGGAAAATAAGCGTAATGAGATAAAGAAGCTTGTTGGTATGCCTGTTTCTGAGAAGAAGGAGAAGCCTCCGATTCCTGTGGGAAATGTGGTAAGACTTGAAGCTCCAAAGCTGGATGATGAGGAGACAGAGGTAAAACTCATTATACCGGAGCTTTCCAAGGTGAAGAAGATGGGGAATGTCCTTTCCACGCGCTATCTTCTGAGCTATGAGGAAGGTGGTTTAACGAAAGAGTTGTTCTTTACTCCTGAGCTGAATGCCGGTTTTCGAAGTACATTTATGAAGCTGGTTGATTCTGCTATAGAAAACTATCCTAAGTATAAGGAAGTATTATCAGGCTACAGAGATTATTATCTGAGCGAGAGATATAAAGATTTTGGAGATTTACCTTCTTTCACTGATGATGTACCATATGAAAAACTTGGTATCTCAAGTGATAAAGCAGCAGAGCTTAAAGTTGATAATGACTTTGCTAAATTGTTAAGTGAGCTTAAAAATAGTGTTAACAAGATCGTAAACAGAAATGCCCTCTCTGAGATATATGGCATGCAGCTTGATGAGGGAATTAGAATTGAACTTAGAAATGTGGCCATGAGTGATGTTTGTGAATCACTGGGGCTTGAAGGAATCTTGGCAAAAAGCAGAACCGCAAAGGTGATGTGTGGTGG
>CACZOE010000013.1 GCA_902782695.1 uncultured Lachnospiraceae bacterium
ATGCGTCTCGGCGTGTAAGGTTAATAGTTGCCGTTGGCAACACACGCCTCGCGCGTAGAGTGTCGCGAGCGACACTCTTTGTTCTTTGCTGAAAGTAATGTATCTAAATTAGTGTATCTATATTGATGTCGATATTGAAGTATTTATATTGATGTATCTATATGGAGTAATGCCAGAAAAGAGGATTGTATCATGATTGATGGAACAGTGGAGTTTGATAAGCTTCATGAGGAGTGTGGAGTGTTTGGAATATATTCCCTGGATGGGGAAAATATAGCCGGTGATATATACTATGGTCTCACAGCTCTTCAGCATAGAGGTCAGGAGTCAGCGGGAATCGCAGTGTCCAGTACAATTGGAGAGATGGGAAATCTGAAACTGAAGAAAGATATGGGACTCGTAAATGAGGTCTTCAGCGATGAAGATATACAGAGTATGGAAGGTGATATCGGAGTAGGTCACGTCAGGTATTCAACCACTGGTGGCAGCAGGCCTGAAAATGCACAGCCAATAGCAATGAATTACATAAAGGGTAGTCTTGCTTTGGTTCATAATGGGAATATAGTGAATGCCGCTAAACTAAAAGAAGAACAGATGTTCAGGGGACTGGCACATTATACTACCTCTGATACTGAAGTGTTGGCATATGAGATAATTGGTGAGCGGGTGAAGACGGGCACCATAGAAGAAGCAATTAAGGCCGCTGCTGCAAAGCTTAAGGGTGGTTATGCAGTTATTGTAAATAGTCCCAGAAAACTGGTTGGTATCCGTGATCCTTTTGGAATCAAGCCCCTTATATTTGGAAAAAAAGGTTCCACTTATATTCTTGCTTCCGAAAGTGCAGCCATTACCTCAGTAGGCGGAGAAGTGATAAGAGATATAGAACCTGGAGAAATTATTTCCATTACGAGAGAGGGAGTGTTTTCTGATAAAGCACTTTGTCAGGAAAAGAGAGCTCACTGCATATTTGAATACATCTATTTTGCAAGAAATGATTCTGTCATGGATGGTATAGAAATCCATGAAGCAAGAATGAATGCCGGCAGGGCGCTGGCGAGAAAGTCGAGAGTTGAGGCTGATGTAGTAGTCGGTGTTCCGGACTCGGGACTTGCGGCTGCAGAGGGGTATGCTCTTGAATCAGGTGTTCCATTTGCGCTGGCATTTCATAAAAACAGTTATATAGGAAGAAGCTTCATCAAACCTACTGATAAGGAGAGACAGACTGCAGTACATATGAAGCTGAGTGTTCTGAATAATGTTGTCCGGGACAAAAGTATAGTTATAATTGATGATTCGATAGTTCGTGGAACTACCATGAAACAGCTGATCGAGATGCTGAGATCAGCAGGGGCAAAGGCAGTACATGTCAGAATCAGCTCGCCGCCATTTTTATATCCCTGTTATTATGGTACAGATGTTCCTACATCAAGTCAGCTGATTGCATCCCAGCATTCGACTGAAGAGGTTAGAAGCAATATAGGGGCAGACTCACTGGAGTATCTGGGTATAGAGGATTTTGCAACTATGGTAGGAAATCTTCCGCTTTGTACGGCATGCTTTACAAATGAGTATCCGGTGTGATATAGGCTGATAATAAAAGTCTATATTAAAAGCCTATAATAAAGGCTGAAAAAAATGCCTGAAAAAAAGCTTGAAAAAAGTATCTAATACATAGATTAATAATATGAAGTAAAAATAATACTTGACTTTTAAAAATAAAGTAATATACTGTAAATAGTTTTGAAAATAATATGATTAAAAAGCAAGGGCGCTTTGAACTTAGGTTCAGAGCGCCTTTTTATCTTTCCCATGAGAGAAAATCAGCCGAAAAAGATGGCTGATGAGGTGGAATAAGGAGGACGTATTGATGAACCAGGGACTTGAAGAATTAAGAAGAAAGGGATTATATGACGCATCATTTGAACATGATAACTGTGGTATAGGTGCCATAGTTCATATGGATGGAAAAGCCAGTCATGAACTGGTGGCAGATGCACTTAGTATAGTTGAAAACTTAGAGCACAGAGCCGGAAAAGATGCTGAAGGCAAAACCGGTGATGGTGTTGGTATATTAACTCAGATTCCTCATAAATTCTTTAAGAAGATTATGGCAGAGAAGGGAGTTCAGCTCGGAGAAGAAAGAAGCTACGGTGTAGGTATGTTTTTCTTTCCTCAGGATGATCTGGAGAGAAGACAGGCTAAAAACATGTTTGAGACCATAGTGAAGAAGAGTGGGTTGAAGCTTCTGGGATTCAGGACAGTAAGTATTAGTCCGGATGTACTTGGAAGCAAGGCAAGAGAATGTATGCCTGTTATAGAGCAGGCCTTTGTAGAGAGACCTGAGGGTCTTTCTGACCTTGAATTCGACCGTATGCTTTACATTATAAGAAGAGAATTTGAACAGTGTAGTGTCAGCACTTATGTGCCTTCACTTTCCTGCAGAACTATAGTCTATAAGGGAATGTTTCTGGTTGGACAGCTCAGAACATTTTTCCTTGATCTCTGTGATAAGGACTATGAGTCAGCTATCGCTATGGTTCATTCAAGATTCTCAACAAATACAAACCCTAGCTGGAACAGAGCTCATCCTAACCGTCTGATGGTTCATAATGGTGAGATAAATACCATCAAGGGTAATGCAGATAAGATGCTTGCCCGTGAAGAAACAATGCATACAGATACATTTAATGAGGAGGATATGACAAAGGTTCTTCCTGTTATTTCTTCCAGTGGTTCAGATTCTGCTATGCTGGATAACACTCTGGAGTTCCTTATGATGAGTGGAATGGACCTTCCGCTTGCAGCAAGTGTTCTTATTCCTGAACCATGGGCTCATAATGAGACTCTCAGCCAGGAGGAAAGAGATTTCTACCAGTATTATGCAACCATGATGGAACCATGGGATGGACCTGCATCCATCGTTTTCTCAGATGGTGATGTAATGGGTGCTATCCTCGACAGAAATGGTCTCAGACCTTCACGTTACGTCATCATGGATGACCGCCGTCTGATTCTTGCTTCTGAAGTAGGTGTACTGCCGCTTGAGGAAAGTCACATTGTTAAGAAGGACAGACTCTATCCAGGTAAAATGCTTCTCGTTGATACCAGAGAAGGCAAGGTCTATACAGATCAGGAGATAAAAGAGAAATATGCTCACAGAAATCCTTTCGGTGAGTGGCTTGATATGAGTCTGCTTGAACTGAAAAGCATAAAGATTCCTAATGAGAAGGTTCCTGAGGTTTCAGGAGAAATGAGACAGAAGCTGCAGAAGGCTTTTGGTTACACATATGAGAATTATCATGAAGGAATCATGAACATGGCTCTGAATGCAACCGAGCAGATAGGCTCCATGGGTGTAGACACACCTATCGCTGCTCTTTCTAAGACCTATCAGCCATTATTCTACTATTTCAAACAATTGTTTGCGCAGGTTACAAACCCGCCTATTGATGCTGAAAGAGAGAAAATAGTTACTTCAAGAAGTGTATACGTTGGAAAGAATGGTAATCTGCTGGAAGAGAGACCTGAGAACTGTCATGTTCTGAAGATTCATAATCCAATCCTTACTGATCTGGATATGCTGAAGATCAAGCATCTGGACAGAGATGGAATAAAGGCTGCAACAGTATCTATACTCTATTACAAGAGTACACCGATGAAACGTGTTCTGTCACATCTCTTTGTAGAGGTAGATAAGGCCTATCGTCAGGGAGCCAGCATCCTTATTCTTTCTGACAGAGGTGTGGATGAAAACCATGTGGCTATTCCTTCACTCCTTGCAGTTTCTGCAGTTCATAAGCACCTGGTAGAGACAAGAAAATGTACCGCTATGTCACTGATTCTCGAATCAGGCGAGCCTCGCGAGGTTCATCATTTTGCAACCCTTCTGGGCTATGGTGCATCAGCTGTCAATCCATATCTGGCACACGCTACCATAGGTGAACTGATAGAGGATGGACTTTTAGATAAGGACTACTATGCAGCAGTAGAAGACTACGATCAGGCAGTCCTCAGCGGTATAGTTAAGATCGCATCCAAGATGGGTATATCAACCATCAAATCTTATCAGGGTAGTAAAATGTTTGAGGCTATAGGAATCTCTTCAGAAGTTATTGAGGAGTACTTTACAGGAACAGTCAGCCGTGTAGGCGGTATAACCCTGGATGATATAGAAAAGGCTGTTGATGAACAGCATAGTAAAGCCTTTGATCCACTGGGACTTCCGGTAGATCTGGAGCTTACAGCAGTAGGAAGACACAAAATGCGTGCTCAGGGAGAGCATCACAGATATAATCCTCAGACTATCCATATGCTTCAGCTGTCAACCAGAGAAGGTAATTATGAGAAGTTTAAGGAATATACTGACATGGTTGATTCAGAGAATACTGGCTATCTCAGAAGTCTGATAGATTTCAATTTCCCAGCAGAGGGTATATCTATCGATGAGGTTGAATCAGAAGAGTCAATCATGATGAGATTTAAGACAGGTGCCATGTCCTATGGTTCTATCTCAGAAGAGGCTCATCAGACGCTTGCTATAGCCATGAATCACATTCATGGTAAATCAAACAGCGGTGAGGGTGGAGAAAGTGACGAGAGAATAGCTTCAGCCGGAACAGATAACGACAGAAGCTCAGCTATAAAGCAGGTAGCAAGTGGAAGATTTGGTGTTACCAGTAAATATCTGGTAAGCGCCAGAGAGATTCAGATCAAAATGGCACAGGGAGCAAAGCCTGGAGAAGGTGGACACCTTCCAGGAAAGAAGGTATATCCTTGGATAGCAAAAACACGTCATTCGACACCGGGCGTAAGCCTTATATCACCACCACCACATCACGATATTTACTCTATTGAGGACCTGGCTCAGCTTATTTATGATCTGAAATGTTCCAATAAGCAGGCAAGGATATCTGTAAAACTTGTGTCTGAAGCAGGCGTTGGAACAGTAGCAGCAGGTGTTGCAAAGGCAGGTGCTCAGGTAATCCTTGTATCCGGATACGACGGTGGTACCGGAGCTGCACCTCTTAGTTCTATCCATAATGCCGGACTTCCATGGGAAATGGGACTGGCTGAGACACACCAGACCCTTCTTCTGAATGGTCTTCGTGATCAGGTAGTGATCGAAACAGATGGAAAGCTGATGAGTGGAAGAGACGTAGCTATCGCTGCAATCCTTGGAGCTGAGGAGTATGGTTTCGCTACAGCACCACTGGTAACAATGGGATGTGTAATGATGAGAGTATGTCAGAACGATACATGTCCAATGGGTGTAGCAACACAGAACCCTGAACTGAGAAAACGTTTCAGAGGAAAGCCGGAATACGTAGAGAACTTCATGTATTTCATTGCAAAGCAGCTTCGTGAATATATGGCAAAACTTGGTGTAAGAACTATCTCCGAACTGGTGGGAAGAACAGATCTGCTGAAGGTTAAGGAAGGCCTTTCAGATGCTGAGACAGAGATAGATCTTAGCAGAATTCTTGCAGATATGTCAGGCGTTGACAGAGAACTGCAGACATTCCATCCAGAGAAGGCCTATGATTTCAAACTGTCAGAAACAAAGGATGAGAAGCTCCTTATAAATAAGCTTGAAAAAGCAATTAAAACAGCTGGTGCTAATGAAGCTTCATCTGATTCAGAGAAGAAGAGTACCGTTCTGGATATAAATCTTTCCAATACAGACCGTGCTTTTGGTACGCTTCTTGGAGCTGAAATCACCAGGGCATGTTCAGAAGGTCTCGATGCTGATACATTTGTCATCAATTGTACAGGAGCTGGTGGACAGAGCTTCGGAGCATTCATACCTGCAGGACTTACGCTGAATCTTATTGGCGACAGTAATGATTACTTTGGTAAAGGTCTGTCGGGTGGTAAGCTCATAGTTCATGCTCCCGAAGATGCAGGCTACAATGCTGAGGAAAATATCATCATAGGTAATGTGGCTCTTTATGGAGCAACCTCAGGTGAGGCATATATAGCTGGTGTTGCCGGAGAAAGATTCTGTGTCCGAAACTCAGGCGCTTCGGCAGTAGTTGAAGGTGTAGGAGAGCATGGCTGCGAATACATGACAGGTGGCTGCGCAGTAATTCTCGGTCCTACAGGTAAGAACTTTGCTGCCGGAATGAGCGGTGGTGTTGCTTATGTTCTTGATGAGGATAATACCCTCTATAAGAATCTCAATAAGCAGCTGGTTCTTATGGAAAAGATAGAATCAAAGAATGATAAGGAAAAACTCAGAGACCTTATCGAGAAACATGTGAAGTATACAGGTTCGATAAAGGGTCAGAGAATCCTCGATAACTTTGATGATTTTATCGGCAGCTTCAAGAAGATAATTCCTAATGATTACAAAGAGATACTCCATCTCACAGCTCAGTATGAGGAGCAGGGAATGGATCATGAGCAGGCTCAGATAGAAGCCTTCACGGAACTTGTTGGATAGAATCTTTACGATAGGAAAAGGGTTAGAATATATGGGAAATGTAAAAGGATTTTTAGAGTACGAGAGGATAGATGCTCCAACAGTAACGGAGAAGGAGAGAATATGTAACTTTGAGGAGTTTCATGGAAGACTTTCTGCAGAGGAACAACGTAAGCAGGCTGCCAGGTGTATGAACTGTGGTGTTCCGTTCTGTCAGGCAGGAATGATGATCTCGGGGATGGCGTCCGGCTGTCCACTCCATAATCTGGTACCTGAGTTAAATGAGCTGGTAGAGGGCGATAATCTGGAACTGGCCTTTAGACGGCTCTCTATTACACATAGTTTTCCTGAGTTCACTTCCAGGGTATGTCCGGCTCTCTGCGAGAAGGCGTGTACCTGTGGATATCATCAGGAAGCGGTATCAACCAAGGAAAATGAAAAGGCTATTATTGAGTATGCCTTTGAGCATGGACTTGTGGAGGAGATAATTCCTGAGGTGAGAACCGGGAAGAAGGTGGCAGTAGTGGGAAGTGGTCCTTCCGGACTTGCGGCTGCCCAGCTGCTTAACAGTCGTGGACACTCGGTTACAGTATTCGAAAGAAATGACCGTATAGGTGGTCTTCTTCGTTATGGAATTCCAAATATGAAGCTGGATAAGTCTGTAATAGACCGAAGAGTGAAGCTGATGGAAGAGGCTGGTATTGAGTTCCAGACCAGTGTTAATATCTGTGGTTCTAAGAAGATTGATGCAGATGAACCTAAGGCCAGATTTACAGATAAAGTCAAATATATCTCTGCTGATAAGCTATGTGAGGAATATGATGCAGTCGTTCTTGCCTGTGGTGCTTCAAATCCTAGAGATATTAAAGCTCCGGGAAGGGATACCAAGGGGATATATTTTGCTGTGGATTTCCTGGGCAAAGTGACTAAGAGTCTTCTGGACAGTGATTTTGATATCCTGAACAAGAAGTCTAAAGACGTATTTCCGTACAGTGAAGTACTTGGAAAAGATGTTATAGTAATAGGTGGCGGTGATACAGGAAATGACTGCGTTGGTACCTGTATAAGACTGGGAGCAAAGTCTGTTACCCAGCTGGAAATGATGCCATGCCCACCAACAGAGCGACTGGCCTCTAATCCATGGCCGGAGTGGCCTCGTGTACTTAAAACCGATTATGGTCAGGAAGAGGCTATCTATAAGTTTGGAGAAGATCCACGTGTTTATAAGACTACGGTAAAGGAATTCATTTCTGAGGAAGTGAAGACTGCTGAAGGTAAAAAGGAGAAACGACTTAAGGAAGTTGTTCTTGTTTCTTTGGAGTCCAAAAAAGATGAGAAGACAGGACGTATGATGATGGTGCCTGTTGAAGGTTCTGAAAAAACAGTTCCTGCACAGCTTGTACTTATCGCAGCAGGTTTTCTTGGTAGCGAGAGCTACGTTACGGATGGATTTGGTGTGGAGCTTGACGGAAGAACTAACGTTAAGACGGCACCTGGCTCATATGCTGCATTTTCATCCGGTAGTAAAGCCGGCGGGAAAACTGCCGGCAATAAAAAAGAATGCAGGATATATACTGCGGGGGATATGCACCGTGGACAGTCTCTTGTAGTCTGGGCTATTGCAGAAGGTCGAAATGCTGCCCGGGAGGTGGATCAGGACCTCATGGGATTTACCAACCTATAAATCTGCTGACCGTGAATAGTGACAATCAGTTTAAAAAAATCAAAATTTTTTAAAAAACTGTATTGACAAATCAAAAAACCTGAGTATAATACAGAAACATGAAAGGCAATGGCGTCTTAGAGAAATATCTCTGAGGCGCTTTTTCTTTTGCCCATACAAAAAGCGCGCGACATTTAAATCAAAGATTATTATGAACAATGGCGTTCCAGATTAGCTAAAAAAGCTGATCAGGAGCGCCGTTTGTTTATGTCAAAGGAGGAAGTAGTTATGACAGAAGAGATTATGAATGCACTTAATGGAGAATTATTTGCAGTATGGTTCCTTATAGGTGCCGCGCTGGTTTTCTGGATGCAGGCAGGATTTGCAATGGTTGAGTCCGGTTTCGCTAGAGCTAAGAATGCAGGTAACATTCTTATGAAGAACCTGATGGACTTCTGTATCGGATGTTGTGTATTTATTCTGATCGGTTTCAGCTTTTTATTAGGCGAAGATGTTTTAGGACTTATAGGAAAGCCTGGATTTGATATATTTACAACTTATCAGGATTTTGACTGGTCAAACTTCGTATTCAACCTGGTGTTCTGTGCAACAACAGCAACTATAGTATCAGGAGCAATGGCAGAGA
>CACZOE010000014.1 GCA_902782695.1 uncultured Lachnospiraceae bacterium
CGTCGAGCTGTGGTTATGATGGGAATGATTAAAAGCTTGGCTACGGTGCACCAAAAAGGAAATGCCCCTGTTTTTAAACAGAGGCGTTTCCTTTTTTCATAATAGATTTATTTTTATACATTTCCTCATCGGCTCGTTTAACTATATCTTGAATGAAATGATCGGTATCTGGATCAAATGCTGATATTCCGCAGGCTATAGAAACATAGCCGTCCGGAAGTGGGAGCTCTTTTGAGTAAGGGCTCATCCGATTATTCATTTCTTCAAGTCTGTCCTTATAGTGGACGTAATCATCACCTGAAAGTACTGCCACAAATTCATCGCCACCGATTCGGTAGATGGGACTATGCTTGAATACATCACAGATGAGATGACATGCTCTGATGAGGTAGGCATCTCCTGCATCGTGTCCCTGGGAATCATTGATGAGTTTGAGGTTATTTACATCAAACATCGCTATTGCAAATTTGATATTTGGATCTGTATTTATTTCTGACTGAAGGAATTTCTCTTTATCTTCATAAGCGCGTCGGTTGTTTACATTTGTCAGAGGATCTCTTCTCATTACCTCCAGAAGTCTCTTGTTGATGAGATCCAGACTGAGGGCATGTCGGAACTTGTCAAATACCAGTCCCATACGGCTCTGATAGGTCTGAAGGAAATGATTCTCAACCTTTTCTATACAGTCTCTGAAAATCAAATAACCGTAGGCTTCGGAAGCCTCATGAAGTGGCAGAAATACATACATGTGATTCGGCCCTTCAGGAGAATAATTTGGAACCAGATTTGCTGTTTCAAAAAGTTCATCCTCAAAGCTGACACCATCCTCTGTAGAATAGAGTACTTCCATATATTTACTGTAACCGGAATTCCTGAGTCTGATATTTGAATCATAAATGGACAGACCAAAATTCGGTTCAAGAAGAACATGGAAGGAATCTCCTTCATAGTCATGATTCTCCACCAAAAGTCTGTGAAGACTTATTTTAAGTTCCTGATAGGAAAGACACGACAGTACAGTTGAATCGATAAGGTTCAGCTTGCGGTTGAAATAAGTCGTCATGGAGCGTTTTGAGAAGTTTTCACGGCCCACACGCCTTCTTATTTTGTCACTGTTACGGTACTCGTAGCAGTTGCAGCTCTCGCCAGGGATGAATTCACACGGGATTATATAAGACTCGTCAACTTCTTCCCCGTCAGTGAGTGATCTCCAGACCTTTCCGGCAGCTCTTCCCATTTTGGTGAAACACTGGTCAACAGATGCTATGGAAGGATCAAATATCTGACTGTCATCGATGAAATCATAACCGGTTACCAGTACATCATCAGGAACCGAATAACCGTTGTTATTCAGGGATACGCAGGTCTCCATGGCTAGTCCGTCATTGGCGCATATAAATACATCCGGAAGCTCACGACCTTCTTTGCAAAACTCATTTATATATCTGGTAACGGCTGCATTTTCCCATTTGGTATAGAAAACTTCCTTTAGATGATCTGCCTGGTTGCGAGCCTCGAGATAATCCCGTACAGCCTTAAGTCTGAGTTCAGAATCCAGCGAATCGGGAGTTCCGGCAAAGAAAATAAAGTCTTTTACCTGGTGCTTCTTTTGCAGATGTTCACACATTTCGATGGTGGCTGTATAGTTATCAGAACCGACGTAATGTACGCCATCACGTTTTGCCCCCTGCATAATAACAGGTATACCAGCTTTTTTGCTTCGCAAAATAATGCTGTCTATCAGTTCCCTGAAGTCGAGACTGCTTCCAAATATAAAAACACCATCAAAATCTTCCAGATCAGGAAGCGAGAAGATATTCATCTCACCCTGTTTGTTTGCAACAGAATCAATGTATGTCGGATAGCATAAAAAAAGAAAAATATCAGCGTGATCATTTCTCAGTTCCCGCATTAATCCTGTGAGAAACTGTGACAGTATTTCACTACACCATCCTGTTGTAAAAAAAGCTAATTTTTTCTTCATTTTTGAAACCCTGAAATATAAAAATCAAATGGATAAATTGCAAGAATTATTATATCATTATTTTGTTTGGTGTATCAAATATTTTTACGCTGAATTTGTGTCATTTTGAAACTAAGGATGAAGGTTTTGGAGAGCACTTTTAATCAACTGAGAATAGAAAAGCATATATTATGAAAGGTAACATTTCTTATGGAAAAAATAAGTAAACCACCGGTAATTAAGGATAGCAGATACAGGTATGACTGTTTTGAAAATAATGAAGTTTTATTTGGTAAGAAAGGCAGGCTTCCGGCTATGGGATGGAACAGCTGGAATGCTTTCGGAAGTGGTAATACCCAGAAACTGACAGAGACCATGGCAGAGAAAATCGTGGAGCTCGGTCTGGACAAACTGGGCTATCAGTACATAGTTCTGGATGATGGCTGTTATGGTGCAAAAAGAGTAGACGGACACCTGACAAGTGACGAAGTGAAATTTCCAGATGGATTCATGCATATGTCAGATTTTATCCATGACAGAGGGCTTAAATTCGGTATGTATAATGATATCGGGTCAAGACTCTGCTCAGGGCTTGAGGTAGGAACTTGCGGTTACGAGGAGACTGATGCCCAGGATTATATCAAGTGGAAGATAGACTATATAAAGGTGGATAACTGTTATAACGTCTGGGATAATGCTACATTTTCCAACCCTGAAAATGCCAGATATACATTTGCGCCTGATATAAAGAAGATCCGGATTAGTTCTTCTAAGTCAGAAAGTAGCTTTAATATAGAATTGAACGCCGTAAGCGACGGCTGCATCACCGGAAGAAGAGCCTTTACAGAAGATGATCATGTGACCGGACTTGGCACCTTTGATGGAACAGGACCGGACGCCACTCCTATAGGTGAGCAGGGAAGCACGCTCGTCTTCAAGGTAAATGTACCAGAAGCGGGTGAATACCAGCTTACCGTCTATGCCTCTCCGGGACGCGCTGAAGGCTGTGGTGAGTGGCTTCAGGTGGCAGTAGGAGAAGGAGAAGAGGCAGAGTATTTCTATGATGATTTGCTCGTTTATAGCGATGAGCCCTGTAAAGAGGGCGAGAATACCTTCAAAGAATCTTCTCCAGTTATTATTTATCTTCAAGCGGGTGAGAACACACTTCGTCTCATGAATCACAGACGTCAGGAAAATACCCTCCTTTCCTATGCGAAAATACAGGAAAGTCTTAAGGAGGCTGCTCCTGATAATGATATAGTTTTCTCCATCTGTGAATGGGGAAAAACACAGCCACAGAACTGGGGCTATAAGGTGGGAGACTCCTGGAGAATCCTGAATGACATTACATTTCAGGTAGGCTCGGATGGTGACAGCGGTCATGCATCCTGGGAAGGAGCATACACCACCAGCGTGACTGCCCAGTACAACAAGGCTGTTATTATGGATGAATTTGCCGGTCTAAGCAGAGGTTGGAATGATCCTGATATGCTGATGATCGGAATGAATGGGCTGACTGAGGTGATGAACCGCACACACATGACTATGTGGTGCATGCTGAATTCACCCATCATGCTTGGAATGGATCTGAGAAATGTAAATGCAGGAGATGAGGTTCATAGGATCATTAGTAACACTGATATTATCGCACTGAATCAGGATAGCCTGGGAATCCAGGCTAAGCGAATCTACACAACCAAGGCGGTTGAACCTGACAAAACTTATCTCAGAGATAATGATCGAATAGATGTGCTTGCGAAACCTCTGGCTGACGGAAGTCTGGCGCTGTCCTTTATAAATGTGAGTATGGGAGATAGACCTGATGAGGTGTCTGTAAACCTGGAGCTTATCAGAACTTATCTGGAAGAGAAAATGGAGAAGCCTGAAAAGTTTTTTAATGCAAAGAGCTACGAGATAAAGAATCTTTGGACGAAGGAAGTAACCAAGATAGATGGTGCTGTTATAAGAGACGAAGGATTTAAGTCAGTGCCCCTGGCTGCCTGTGACAATCTGACTATCAAAGTTACACCGGATCATATGGAGAGAAGCTGTGTTTGAGATAGGTACATTCATCCGAATGTTATATGAAAAACAATTATATGGAAAGTCGGCAGCTGATGAAATGGCGTACGAAGAGCCGGAGC
>CACZOE010000015.1 GCA_902782695.1 uncultured Lachnospiraceae bacterium
GCCTTTGTCTCAACGTTATTAAGAAGTGCACGATATCTCTCTTCATGATGTTTCTCGATAGCAGCTACGAGACGGAACTTCTCAGCCAGCTCAGGGAATCCTTCCTCATCAGCTGTTTTAGCAAAGCCGTCATACATATCTGTCCACTCATAATTCTCACCATCAGCAGCAGCCTTAAGATTTGCAGCTGTATCTCCCAGCTCACCAAGCTCTTTGAACCACATCTTAGCGTGCTCTTTCTCATTATCTGCTGTCTTCAGGAAGAGTGCAGCTATCTGCTCATAACCTTCCTTCTTAGCTACTGAAGCAAAATAAGTATATTTATTTCTTGCCTGTGACTCACCGGCAAAAGCTGTCTGAAGATTCTTCTCTGTCTGTGTTCCTGCATATTTGCTTCCTGAAGCAGGTGCTTCTTCAACAACTTCAAGATTCTCAATTCCTACTCCACATACTGGGCATACAGGTGTTTCGCCATCTGCAACCTCAAACACTTCCCCACATATCTTACATCTGTACTTCATCTTTGTAACCTCCTATTTCTTGTATTTATTATCTGAAGCAAATGCTCCGAAAAATAACATTACCCATTTATAATCTGCATGGTTATCCATGCAGTTAAACAGATATAACTACATGCACAATTATAACCCAAATCACCTGCACTTAGTCAACACTAATTATATTTTAAACACACCCAAATCTTTTGAAATGTAACCATTCGTAGTTCTTCAAAAACACCTTGAAAAACCTTATAAAAACAAGTACAATCATTAACTATGATGACAAACTATAAGAGAGGACTTCTGGCCGGTATCCCTATCGCTCTAGGATACCTTTCAGTGTCTTTTACCTTCGGAATAATCGCAATTTCATATGGTATGACCTGGTGGGAGGCAACACTTATTTCAATGACAACAATTACTTCCGCCGGACAGTTTTCTGGTATAAAAACTATGCAGCTTCCGGGACTGTGGGCTGACATGCTTATCTCACAGCTGACTATAAATGTCAGATACTCATTTATGTCCATAGCCTTATCGCAGAAGCTGGATAAGAAATTCAGTGGAATATGGAGATGGATACTGGGATTTACTGTTACTGATGAGATTTTCGCCGTAGCAGTTACTGAAGAGAAAATTACCAGGTCATTTTTCGCCGGTCTTTCCACCCTGCCCTATCTGGGCTGGGCACTGGGAACCCTGCTTGGCGCCCTTCTGGGAAATATACTCCCAGCTTCTGTAATGAGTGCACTCGGACTCGCACTCTATGGAATGTTTGTGGCTATAGTGGTTCCTGTTATGAAGAAAAGTACTCCGGTTATTTTTGCAGTCGTTCTTGCAGCCCTGCTTTCAATTGCATTTACTTATGTTCCTGTATTAAAGGCGGTATCTCCGGGAATTGCCATAAGTATATGTGCCATTGTCAGTTCGGCTGTAGTTGCAATCATTAAACCGGTGGAAGGAGACGAAACATGACCATACAGTCTTTCTTTATATATTTACTGCTCATGGCAGGTTCAACCTATCTGATACGTGTCATTCCTTTTGTTCTGGTCCGACACCAGATAGAAAACCGCTTTATCAGGTCATTTCTGCACTACATACCTTATGCAGTCCTGACAGCCATGACCATACCTGCTATATTTACTGCTACCTCGAGTTTTATTTCAGCATCCATAGGATTTGCTGTTGCCATAGTTCTGGCAATTCTTGATAAGAGCCTGACAACTGTTGCACTTCTCTCTTGTCTCGCAGTATATATAACAGAACTTATAATGACACTCATATAACTAATTGGAAGTAACTGCCTGGCAGTTACATTGGGAGCAAAACATGAACCGACTATTGATTCTTCTATTTCTTTTCTCATCCGGAAGTGTCACCGGCTGGATCATAGAACTTTTTTTCAGAAGGTATCTGGATCCTGTTGAAAGCAAGAAAAAGAAATGGACAAATCCCGGATTTTTTGTAGGTCCTTATCTTCCCATTTATGGTACAGGCCTCATAATTCTTTATCTTCTGGGACATATTTCATTTCCATCACTTTCTACCACACATCCGGTACTTGAGAAACTGATCATATTTCTCATAATGGCAGCAAGCATGACATTAATCGAATTTATCACAGGTATGATTTTCATAAATCATTTCCACCTGCAGCTTTGGGATTATTCCTCCTATTGGGGAAATGTAAAAGGCGTCATATGTCCGCTCTTTTCATTATTCTGGTATGCACTTGCAGCATTTTATTATCTGGTTCTTCATCAAGAAGTCCAGGGAGCTCTCGACTGGCTTTCCAGAAATCTGGCATTTTCATTTTTCATAGGTTTCTTCTATGGAATATTTATTCTGGATGTGATTTATTCGCTGCAGCTCATGGTCAAGATTAAGGCTCTTGCAGATGAATACCAGGTTGTGGTCAAGTATAATGCCTATAAGAGCAAACTGACCGATATCCGTGAGGAGGCAAAGGAACGCAGCTACTTCTTCTTTTCATCGAGACTCAGTTCCATATCTCCAAGAGAAGTATTTGACCGATACCGGGAGAATTTCTCCGTAAAAAGAATGGTTATGACTCCTATCAAAAAGGTGGCTGACAAGGTAAGAAAATAATGATAACTTGTGCCGTCAGGGGCTAGTTTCTATAAAATAAATACGTAAAAACCGGAATCTGATTTGATATGTAATCAGATTCCGGTTTTTTAGATTATCAAAACAGCTTACATCAGGTCTTTTAATTCCTTAAGGATTTCCTGAAGCTCTTCATTAGTCATTCCACCAAAACTTCTAAAGCTTCTGAGTGGCATGAACTCAAGCATTGCTCTATTCATCTCATCCATTTCTTCGAAACTCTCGGATCCGGAGAACTGAGTAGAGGCTTTTGTAAATCTTTCTATAGTATATTTCTTGGTTTTATCATAGTTCATCAGTTCTCCAAGCTGAACATCTATATCAAGCTTTGGAGCCATCTGGAAGCTTCCGGTAAGTTCTATCTCACAGCTGAGAGGAATATCTCTGGATGACTTTCCTATCTCTATCACATATTTACCATTTGCAGCATACCAGTCAGAAAGTTCTTCACTATACCAGGCAAAGCTTCTCTTATCCAGACTAAAGCTTACTGTCTTTGTCTCTCCAGGCTGAAGCTCAACCTTTTCAAAGCCTTTAAGCTCATGAACCGGTCTATTTATGGCACCGGTATTATCTGCTATATAGAGCTGAACTATTTCCTTACCTTTTACAGAACCCGTATTTGTAACATCCACATAAACAGTTGCACCACTATTTATATCGACTTTTCCGTCTTCAGCATCACCCTCAGGAACCACCTTCAGATTGCTATAGCTGAACTCTGTATAGGACAGACCGTGTCCGAATGGGAACAGCACATCCATTTTCTTTGTATCATAATATCTGTAGCCCACAAATACGCCTTCAGCGTATACCACCTTATGACGAGCTACAGGGAAGTTCAGATAACTCGGATTATCCTCCAGCTTGATCGGGAAGGATTCTGCCAGCTTTCCGGAAGGATTAACCTTTCCATAAAGCACATTCATTACAGCCTCGCCAACACCTTCTCCACCGAGATATGCCTCAACAATTCCAGCTGCATAGTCAGCCCATGGCATCTCCACAGGAGAACCGTTATGAAGTACTACCACTACTGGTCTTCCAAGTTCCAGAAGTCTGTCGATCAGTTCATTCTGGCAGTCAGGAAGTCTCATGTGCTTTCTGTCATAGCCCTCTGATTCAAATACATCAGGCAGACCGGCAAATACAACTATTTTGTCAGCCTCTTTTGCTATCTCGACAGCCTCACTAAATTTATCCTCGTCTGAAATATCCGCATCATATGGGAATCCTTCAGCGAAGGAAATATTATCAGAATAATTATTCATTACAGAAACTGCAGAAACAACAGTGTGTGCATTTATGTGACTGCTTCCACCACCCTGGAATCTCGGAGTCTGAGCAAATCCACCAATTATTGCCACCTTTTCATCTGGTGAAAGAGGAAGCACTGGTCTTTCGGTAATATTGTCACCTACCAGTTCACCCTCCTCGGTTATTTCTGTAGCACCTTCTACTATTATATCGTTTGCCAGAAGGACTATACATTCTTCCTCAGCCCTTACAGCTTTTTCGTGATCCACATCTCTGTCGAAGGTCTCTTCTAATCTGTTTTCAACGAACTTTTCAGTCCATTTAAGAATATTTTCAACAGCCTTATCAAGAGCCTCCATACTGAGCTTTCCGCTGTTTACAGCATCGATTATCAGCTGGTCGTTAACTCCGCGGCTGCCTGGCATCTCCAGATCCATACCTGAAGCTATACCCTTTACTCTGTCAGAAACAGCTCCCCAGTCTGACATAACAAGACCTTCATAGCCCCACTCATCTCTCAGAACCTTATTCAGAAGCCAGTCATTCTCTGAAGAATACTCTCCATTTATTCTGTTATATGAACACATTATGGTCCAGGGCTGAGCCTTCTTTACAGCTGTTTCAAATGCACTCAGATATATCTCTCTGAGTGTTCTTCCATCTATTACACTATCTGCATACATTCTCTCAGTTTCCTGGGAATTAGCAGCAAAATGTTTCACTGATGTTCCTACATTCTGGGACTGGACACCATTAATATATGACGCAGTCAGTTCGCCTGTCAGATAAGGATCCTCTGATACATACTCGAAATTACGTCCACAAAGTGGTGATCTTTTGATATTGATAGCAGGACCGAGAATGGTAGAAACATTTTCAGCCTGACACTCCTTACCCAGTGTCACTCCCATATCATACATGAGCTGTCTGTCAAAGCTTGATGCCGTTGCGCAGGCTGTCGGAAAACATACTGCATCTATGGAATCATAAATGGCTGTTGTATCATTCAGGTGATTATCCTGTTTTCTGAGTCCGTGTGGTCCGTCACACATAAAAATAGATGGAACTCCCAGCTCCTCAAATTCCTCTGTCGTCCATAAGTCACGACCGGAAACATACTTCGCCTTCTGCTCCAGAGACATCTCACTTATAATCTTTTTTATATCCATCTGTAACCCTCCTGATTGTAATTGCTGTCCCTGCAGGTCATCCAGGGATCAAAACTCCCTTCACCCTGCTTTCTCCCAGGTATTCATATCTATCATTATTCCTTCTGTAGGCTACCACCTTATAGTAGTACTTCCTTCCCTTTAGGAGCTTTTTATCTACATAGTGGTCCATCTTTCCATAGCACAGACGGATAAAATGATTTTTGTTGCTTATACTTCTATACACCTCATAAATCTCATCATTCCTGCTGTTCCAGCCTATGAGATTTTCGCTGTCACTTCTTCCCTTCAGCCCGACTGTTTTTGTATTTATATCAAAGGCCATATCGGATCTGACCTTGACTGTTATTATTCTGGACAGTCCGCTGGAAGACTCAGCCCTGATAAATCCCGTTCCAGGTTTTTTTGCACTTATGACTCCTGTTTTTGAATCAACCGTACATATATCAGTACTAAGTGAAATGTATTTGATTATATCTTTGTTATCACCGGTATATTTTCCAAAGTATAATGTATTATCCTCAGAAGCATAGACTGTAGCTTTTACTTTAGTCTTCGCCCCTGGTTTGATATAGATATTACTCTTATCTGTTTTCATTCTTATGTCAGCGAGCAGCTGAAGTTTCGTAGCTTTTTTCTTGCCAATTCCAACCTTCTTCTCGCCCTGATTGTAATACTTTACTCCGTAAGCAGAAGTATCAAATATTGTTTCGTATATAGTGCAGGCCGCCAGATAACTTCCGGCATATTTAGGATGTTTTCTATCCTTTGAGAAAAGATCCACCTCAGGATATTCATCCCTGCATCTCAGGAAATTCTGACCAACAGGTGCCACCTTTATCCCGAACTCATTTCCTAGACGTCCATACGCATCCGAAACCGCTGTTGTCATCTCATCCCTGTCTAGGCTGAGTTTTTCGCCTCGTCTGGTATATTCAAGTCCTGATTCCTTCGACCAGGTCATGTAAAGTACAGGTTCAGCTCCATTTTCTCTCACCATTCCTATTATCTTCTTTAGTGAGGAATATGACTCCTTATAATACCTGGTGACAAACTCTGCGGAATGTCCCTGAATGACCACATAATCCCAATCCTGCTTCATGAGTTTGCGGAACTTCTTTCCGGCCTTGGTATTTTCACTTGCATATTTTTTCAGCCGGTAACCACCAAAAGCCAGTCTCTTTGTTTTAACCTTTCTACCATCAGCCTTTGCGATTCCTTTAAAAATCTTATGAAGACTGTTTCTTTTGGTAAAACTGTTCCCGACAAAAAGAACTTTTATTGCATCACCATCTGAAGCCGCTTTACATACAGGCATCTTATATCCCGATGATATCGAAAATATAATGGCAAATATAAGTAATAAAGATATAAATCTTTTTTTCATAATATCTCCGTCTGATGCCCCATAATAACTATTTCTCCACTGTATACCTTCTGCTTCCCCTTAGTATTGTTTCATAATCAGCATGTGTCATAGGCTTATCAAAGAGATAACCCTGTGCCATATCACAGGATACTCCCTTCAGAAAATCTGCCTCTTCACATGTTTCAACCCCTTCAGCTATGATATCCATGCTGAGTTCATCAACCATGTTGATTACATTTTTAATAACTATTTCTGTAGATTCATTGTTACCGTCTGTATTTCCATCTATTGACCTTATAAAGGACTGATCCAGTTTGATCACATCAACCTTTAAGTCCTTCAGAAGACTGAGGGAGGAATATCCCGTTCCAAAGTCATCTATGGATACCTTAATACTATTTAACTTCATCTGTTCTATGAAGCCCTTGAGCGCACTATAATCTTCGTAGCAGGCAGTCTCTGTAAGCTCAACCTCGATATACTTAGGATCCACATTATAACGCTCCATTATGGTAATTATCTGCTTTGCAAATTCATCATTTTTCAGATGCAGCTTCGAGAAATTAACTGACACAGTAACTGGTTCCATACCACTTTCAATCCACTGCCTTATATCTTTACAGACGTTTTCAAACACATATAAATCCAGCTCACAGATGCTTCCATCCTTTTCAAGGGCAGGAATAAACTCCATCGGCGGCACCAGATCAGGTCCTTTTCTCCATCTCACAAGAGCCTCACAGCCACAGAGTTCATTTTCCTCCAGCTTAACCTTTGGCTGGTAGTAGATAACAAATTCCTTATTTATTATAGCCTGTCTGAATTCATAGGATATCTGCTTCTCGTTTAGCTCAACCTCTCTCATACTTCCATCAAATCTGACATGATCCTTATTGCCATCCTTTCTGGAATGTGCAAGAGCTGTGCTGGCATTTCCTATAGCCTCGCCAAGTTCTGTACCATCATGTACATCAAAGATTCCCATTCTGAAATTCAGATCAACATCTATTTTTTTACCGTCTATTTCCACATTTAATCGAAGAGGACTCAGAAGCCTGGTAAGATCTGCCACCCTGTCATCTCTCAGAACTATGATGAAATTATCTCCACCAAGCCTTGCAATCATTTCTTCAGGTCTCATGTAGCTGTTTACGAAATCAACAAATCCTCGAAGAAGTTTGTCTCCCTGTTTGAAACCAAGGTCCTTGTTAATGAGTTTGAAGTTTTTGATGTTCAGGAATATGACAGTAAAATCGTCCATATCCACATCAGGCTTCAGCCTGGTGCTCTGTCGCATCAGACCACCGATATTCAGTGCACCTGTAAGAGTATCTGTGAAGGCTACCCTCTTTACTATCTCAGACAGTCTTGCACGCTCATACAATGTGAAAAATGTAGAACACAAAAAGTAGAGGTCATCCTTCTCCTCGTCGTTCCAGTGGTAACCTTTCTCAGGATATGCATTCATAATAATGGACACACCATTGCCGGTGACAAAATCCATTTTATAAAGCTCTCCCTCATATCCATCCTTGGATGCAAAGAGCAGCTCCTGCACCTTATATGGCACCTTATCAACGATATTGGCACTAGCCTCTACTACCGCTTCAAGTCGTCCGACATGAACTACATTTGCCATAAAATCCATGGACGACTTCGTATATTCAACTATATCAGAAACCTTAGTTTTTTCTAAATCAATTCCCCTGATAAACTTCTTATAGTTATCATCAAATA
>CACZOE010000016.1 GCA_902782695.1 uncultured Lachnospiraceae bacterium
TAACCGTCGATACGGAAATGAATATGTAATGTGTCTTGGAGCGGGTGGTATTTATTCAAATGCAGCTGATACCTGTGAATTTGGAAGCACATTTTTTAAGGGCGATACACGACTCCTTTCAGAAGAAAGCAAGGATGAGATGAATACCCTGGCAACTGATACGAGGTATTCTTCTTATGGTCTGGGCTGGGATGAAACAGATATTCCAATGTATGAGGATGCAGGGGTTAAGGTTGTGGCAAAGGGTGGAGACTCTCTGGCTCAGCACACGGAACTGCTTGTTGCACCGGATGAAGAGATAAGTGTATGTGTAGTTACAAGTGGTGGCAGCAGCGGTGAAAGTAAGGCCATGGCGGAAGCTCTTATGAATATTGCTCTGGAAGAAGAGGGGATAGAGGTTACAGAGCCTACTGCTCCTGAAGTAGAGCTTAAGTCTGAGGTCCCGGAAGAGTATAAAAAGTATGAAGGATGGTATGTGTCTGGTTATTTTGGTGGAATCTATGAAGTTACATTTCCAGATATGAAGTATATGCAGGTAAAGTCCGGAGTAGAGACAACTACTGAAATGAACTTTAAATATACTGATAACGGTTTTGTAAAGGTGACGGGAGATATTGAAACAGATAATGTGAAGGTGGATCCGGATTATGAATGCTATGCATTTGAGGAGATAAATGGCAAAGATTATGTTGTGGTTGAAACGATCTCAAATGATACTTATCTTATGAATAGAGCAAGCAAATCTATTGCGATAGAAAGGCTGGATATTAATCCGGTATCAGAAAGTGTGATAAATGCCTGGAAGGATAGAGAAGATAAGAAGTATGCTCTCTTTACTGATAAGTATTCTTCATATATGTATGATATGCCATTTTCAGAAATACATGTGATAGATGATACAGGATATGTTTATGTAGAGAACAAAGGAATGTCATATATACTAAGAATCAAAGATGAAGATACAGCGGAGGCATTTTCAACCATACCGGGAGATAGAAGTAGAGATATCTGTGATGCAAATGTTGATGAGGCTGGTATTATTCATACTACGAGTGGGTGCTCGCTTGTGCCGTTAGATAAGTGCGATACATTAACTGGGGATGTAGAATCTGTGAGTCTTAGGACTGAAAATACAACCTGGTATAATATTGATGACAGTCTTGCAAATACTGCTATATCTTTAGATAGACCAGAGAACAGTGCAGTATTTGTATATGACAAGTTTGGTGATGTTATTTATAGCAGTCATATGAAGGGATACGGCGACACTATACCACTTCCAAAGGGAGGATACATCGCATTCCTGGGAGAAGATGGCGGAAGTATACAGATACAGTATGGTGAATAAATAGTTTTGTGAAACTAAATGGGTCAATAGCTTATAAAATGAGTCAATAGGGAAAGAGTCCTATTGACTCATTTTGTTTGCTTTGTTATTCTCTTTTTGAAGGTTATTATTAAAATGCAGCTTAAAGAGTATGGACTGTAGGGAAGGGATGATGAGGATATGATTGAATTAGTTGTAGAAGCTAACGTGGATAAGCTTGGGGATGTTATAGACTTTGTCAATGAGAAACTGGAAGCAGCTTCCTGTCCGGTAAAAACTAAAAGACAGATAGATATCTCCGTGGAAGAAATATTCGTAAATATTGCAAATTATGCCTATGGAGAAGATGGCGGAGACGCTGTTTTACAGATGGAATTCACCGATTCCCCGAAAGTTGTGTCTATTACATTTTTAGATGGAGGTGTTCCTTATAATCCACTGGAAAAAGAGGATCCGGATACCAGCCTTTCTCTGGAGGAAAGAGCAGTAGGTGGTCTGGGTATATTCATGACTAAAAATCTGATGGATGATATGTTTTATGAATATAAGGATGGAAAGAATATTCTGAATATGAAAAAAACAATTCCTCAGGATTAATTCTAAAAATATTAGACTCAGGTGCATAAAATGAATTATTTAAGTAAAGAGAGAAAAAGAAATGTAATAATAGTTTTATTCATTTACGTTGCAATTATTGTGTCCAGTATAGTCATGCTAGTACTTAGAAAACCGGAAAATCTGAAAGCTGAGTATCTCCTGAATGCAGGCGTGGATATGTTTGGTATGATTATGGGCTGTGTTCTGTTCATATGCTGCCTCATAGATGTGCAGAGGACAGGCTTAAGAAATCTGTATTTTTTCTACCTGATAAATATAACTATGTTTGGACTATATACAGATCTTATAGCCTGGCTGGTGGATGGTCAGCCGGCATTAAATTATATAAATCTGGTGGATAATACCCTTTATTATATGACCATGCCTTTTGCTGCTATATTCTTCTGGCTATATGTCAGCTCTATCTTCGGAGAAGAAGATAAAAAGGATAAACTGATAGGTATAATAATGAAGACAGGACTCGTGATTTCTGTAGTTGCACGAATTCTGAATCTGGTATTTGGATATTACTTCACAGTAGATAGTTCCGGTCATTATTCCAGAAGTGCCGGTTATCCTGTATCCATGCTATATGCATTTTTTACCACAGTTATAACCCTATATCTCATATGGAAAAACAGGAAAAAGCTGCAGGTTTATCAGCTGGCAGCACTTCTCATATACATATTCATGCCCTTCGCCGTAAGTGTATTTACAATGTTCAGCTATGGACTTTCATTTAATTACGGGGTAATCATGTTAGTTCTTCTGTTGATGTACTGTGTGATAAATATATCACAGGGCAGGGATAAAGTTATAAGTGACAGGGAACTGAAAACGGCAGCTGTTATACAGGAAAGCGTTATACCACACATTTTTCCTCCGTTTCCACATCGGAGTGAATTCGAAATATTTGCCACCATGGATGCGGCAAAGGATGTAGGTGGAGACTTCTATGATTTCTTCCTTGTAGATGATGATCATTTATGTCTGGTTATAGCTGACGTATCAGGCAAGGGAGTACCTGCATCACTATTCATGATGGTATCAAAGGTGCTGATTAAGTCTCATATTCTTGCTGGAGAAAGTCCGGGGATGGCTTTGCAAAATGTAAATAATATTCTGGTGGAAGGAAATACAACTGAGATGTTTGTAACTGTATGGATTATGGAGATATGTATATCCACAGGTAAGGCAGTTGTAGTAAATGCCGGTCATGAAAATCCTATACTGATGAGAGCAGGAGGGAATTTTGAACTGGTGAAATACAGACATTCACCTGCTGTAGCAACGGTTGAGGATATACCATTCAGGGAGCATGAATTTGAAATGTTTCCGGGTGACAGGGTGTTTGTATACACAGATGGTGTTCCGGAAACTATCAATTCTTCCAGAGAATACTATGGTAATGACAGGCTTCTTGAGGTGTTAAATAAGTTTAAAGCAGAAGATACGGAAACTCTGTTGAAACAGGTAAAAAGTGATGTGGATACATTTATGGGTGAGGAAGCGCAGTTTGATGATATAACGATGTTAGGCTTCAGATATAATGGGGTTTAATATATACAAACTTAAAAATTTATTGATTGAATATAGGTTTTATTTTTGATAAAATCAACGGATAAGCAGATGGATATCCGTACTAAAAGGAGAGTATAATGAACATAATTAAAAACAGAGATAACGATAAATTAGAGATAATAATAGAAGGAAGCCTGGATACTATAACTGCTCCTGAAGCGGAAGAGGAAGTAAAGTCTTCTCTAGATGGAGTGAAGGAACTTATTTTTGATTTTGTAAAGCTTGATTATATATCTTCTTCTGGACTCAGAGTGCTTCTTTTAGCACAGAAGATAATGAAAAACCAGGGCAGTATGATAATCAAGAATGCTAATGAAATGGTTATGGAAGTTTTCGAAGTAACCGGATTTATTGATATTCTTAATATTGAGTAGTATCATTCGGAGGATAGTATATGGTTACTGAAGTAATTAAAATCGATAATCATGGAAATGGTGTAAAGCAGGCCCTGAGTGTAACAGAGAAGGCGGCTGAATATGGTGAGCTGGATCACAAGGAAAGTATAAGACTCAGACTTCTGTCAGAGGAACTCATAGGACTTATGCGTGGAATAGCAGGCGATATCAGTTCAGACTTCTGGATAGAGCAGAGTGAAAAAGATTATAATCTTCATCTTAAGTCAGAGATATTTATGAATCAGGAGCTTCATAAACAGTTTCTTGAAGTAGCGACCAGCGGACAGAATTCTGCTGTTAAAGGATTTATGGGTAGACTTCGTGAAACTATTGCAGTGGCTCTGCTTCCAGCGGGAGGAGACTATTCTTCTGTTCAGAATGTCCCACTTGGTTTTATGACTCTGGGAAACGCTGACTCCTATCAGCACAGCGTAAATGCTTATATGTGGTCTCTTCAGAATTATAAGGAATCACTGGATAGTGATGAAGGAACATCTGATGATGTTGAGGAAGATAGAAGTGAACTAAAGAGAGCTGCCTGGGACGAGCTTGAGAAGTCTGTGGTTGCAAATATTGCGGACGATGTAAAGGTCAGTGTAAAGGGAGCTGAGGTAGAAATAGTAATCAATAAGAATTTTGGCTGAAATACTTATTGATTATTGATTTTTTTTCTTAATATATGAGGTATCCAATGGATACTTTTACGTAAATAGGGATGTTTGTATTGAAATCGAATACAAACATCTTTTATTATTATATCATAAATTTATTAACTGATTATTTCATCATGTGTTAGGCATAGGAGGTTAAAGGGGGATGAAAAAGAATCCGATAGGAGCTATCGTTGTTCTTCTGGCAACGGTCGTAGTTTTTTTGGGCTTATGTCTGCCGTTCTATAAGGTAGACGCATTTGGGATAAATATGTCAGTAAGTCTGATGTATACTGATAGTGTAAGTGTGGTCGGTGTGATATGGGCTGCATTTGCAGTACTGACTCTTCTTTTCGCCATTATAGGTGTAAAGGTACCGGTACTTATATTTGGAATACTGACATCAATGGGAATGTTTCTTTCCTATGGGCTGAATAATTCTTCGCTTGAGGAATATGAAGCTCTCGGAGCATTTGTAGAAAAAGGGAACGGCAATTCACTCTGTCTGGCTGGAGCAATTGCCATACTTATAGCAGCTATAATTTATACTTCTACCACGAAATCAAAGAAAAATTCCTGATAGAATATCAAAAAATCCATGAGTGAATATCTTTTTTTAAATACATTTGTGTGATATAATAAAGGACGGTTTTGTAATACAAATATTACATAGAAAAGTATTTATTTAGGAGGTATTTAAAATGACTATTTATTCTGTTAATGATCCTGAGTTTGCCGAGTTCGGAAAGGTTCTTACAGGCTATGACACTAGCGAGCTGATCGAGGCTATGAAGAAGATTGATATGCCGGCTGAAGGTGTTGCATATGAACCTGGTATCGATTCTCTTGAAGCTTGTGGAATCATGAGTGAGCTTGGAGATAATGCATTTGGTGGAATGCCTATACAGCTCGGAATGTGCTGGGGATATAACAAGTCTCTTAACTGTCTTGAGTATCACAGAAATAGCGAGATAAATATCGGAGTAACAGATTTTGTACTTCTTCTTGCAAAGCAGGAGAATATAATCGATGGTGAACTTGCTACAGCTGACGTAGTTGCTTTCAGAGCTCCTGCAGGTGCTGTTGTAGAGGTTTATGCTACATCACTTCACTATGCTCCATGTATGGTAGAGGATGATGGATTCAGAGTAGCCATAGTTCTTCCAAAGGATACAAATACAGACCTTGAGAAGAAGCCAGCTAAGAACTTAGAAGACCAGATGCTCTGGGCTAGAAATAAATGGCTCCTTGCTCATCCTGATTCAGCTGAAGCTGCACAGGGTGCATATGTAGGTCTTGTTGGAGAGAATGTATCTATCTAGTGCATCTACATAAAGTGATGGAGATATAGCAGTCCGGTACTGCCGGTAAAACAGAAAGAATTGGCACTATTCATATTCACATGATAGAATATGGATAGTGCTTATTTGATTTATATCGTTTCTAGGATTGCGAGAATTGCTTTTGCAATGGAGCAATCCGTATGTCATGATGTGAGGTTCCTGGGGGAATAAAGAAAATGAAAAGAGTACTTATTGTTGAGGACGACAGGGAGATAAGAAGTCTTCTGAAGTCCTTTTTACAGGAAAATGATTTTGATACATATGAGGCAAAGGATGGTAAAGAGGCGTCCCGCCTGATTGCTGAAGAAAAATATGACATCATTCTGATGGACATGATGCTGCCTTTTATATCCGGGGATACGCTTATACAGGAATTAAAAAGTTCCTCTGATATAGAGAAGAGAGATACTCCGGTTATAGTTCTGTCGGCAAAGACCATGAAGGATACACGCCTGGAGGTCCTTAGAATGGGGGCAGATGATTACATCATAAAGCCTTTTGATCTGGATGAGGTACTGGTACGTATCGAAGTGGTTCTTAGAAGAAGTGAGAGTGAAGCCGGTAGTTCAGTAGATAGCGTCTCAGGAGCAGCAGGAGATTCAGGAGAAACCCTCGAACATAATGGACTGTTTTTTCGCAGAGACCTGAATTCTGTAATATATGAGGGAAGCCCGCTGAAGCTGACCTCTAAGGAAATACAGCTGCTGGAGCTGTTTTTAGTAAATCCACAGAAAACATTTACCAAGGCAAACCTATATGAGACGGTTTGGAATGATACCTACTATTATGAGGATAATACCATAAATGTGCATATGAGTAATCTCAGAAGCAAGCTGAAGAAGGCAACGGGTAAGGAGTTTATTGAAACAGTCTGGGGTATCGGATATAAGCTTGGCAGCGGTGGTGAAAATGATAAGTAATATCATAATAATTATTCTGGCACTTCTCGTGATGGTTTTGCTCGGCTGGGTAATCATCATAAAAAGAAATGTAAGAGAAATGACACAGGAGATACAGAAAACTAAAGATGAGGGCTATAATCGTCAGCTTCGTGTGACGCTTCTGGATAGTGATGTTGAGGCTCTGGCTTCAGAATTAAACAGGAATATCGAATATCAGAAATCACTGAAGCTTGAGACTGAAAAGTCACGCCGTCAGCTGGAGCAGTCCATTTCGGATATTGCCCATGACCTGAGAACTCCGCTGACTGTGGTGAAGGGGAATCTTCAGATGCTGGAGAAGGAGGAGCTATCGCCTAAAGGACGTGAATATCTGGATATAAGCCGTCGTAAGGCTGAGACTCTTAAGGGAATGGTGGATGAATTCTTTGAACTGTCTGTGCTGGAAAGCGACAGTAGATCGGTAGAGTTATGTAAACTGGATATTATATCTTTCCTATCTGAATTTATCCTGGAGAATGAGACACTTATAAGAAATCATGAGCTGACTCCGGAGATTACATTTCCGGAAAAAACTGTATTCGTACAGGCAAATAAAGAGCTTCTTTCAAGAATATTCAGCAATCTGATGGGAAATATACTTAAGTATGCTAAAGACAGTTTTGAACTGTCTGTGCAGGATATAAATAGTAGTGATCAAAAAAGCTGCAGGATAAGGATTGGAAACAAGGTGGAAAATCCTGCTGCAATAGATATCGATCATATCTTTGACAGAACCTATAGGGCGGACAAGGCAAGAAGCGATGGTAGTGCCGGGCTGGGACTCTATATAGCAAAGCTTCTTGTTGAAAAGCAGAAGGGAAGCATTAGTGCCAGCCTCGAAGAAGACAAGCTGTATTTCGATATCGTTTTTTGATATCGTCTTTTGTTACCCATGGCACCCATATTATTTTATGATACCAATAATCACATTATGTGGAGGAAATAGAATGGCTAAGCAAAGCTGGAAACCTGGAAATATGCTGTATCCTGTGCCTGCTGTAATGATCAGCTGTCAGAGACCGGGAGAAAAAGCAAATATAATAACTGTTGCGTGGGCGGGGACCATTTGTTCAGATCCTGCGATGGTTTCAATATCTGTAAGATCTGAGAGATATTCCCACGATATCATAAAAGAGACAGGAGAGTTTGTAGTAAATCTTGTAAGCGAAGACCTTACCAGAGTTTGTGACTGGTGTGGTGTCAGATCAGGTCGTGACTACGACAAGTTTAAGGAAACGAAACTGACCGAATATAAATCAGAATTTATGAATGCGCCTGCTATTGATGAAAGTCCTGTAAACATATATTGTAAGGTGAAGAAGGTTGAAGAACTAGGTTCCCATGATATGTTTATCGCTGAGGTAGTTGGTGTTACAGTTGATGATAACTATATGGATGAGAAGGGCAGATTTGATCTTCGGGCTGCTGGTCTTATCGCCTACTCCCACGGAGAATACTTTGCCCTTGGAAAGAAGCTTGGGAAATTCGGATACTCCGTAAAGAAGGCCGGCAAAAAACATGGTCAAAAGAAAAACAAGAAGAACCGGAAATAGGGTGATTAAATCTCATAAATTAAAAAAGCGGCGGCTATTATCAAATATCTACTTGACGCATGGATATAATTTTGTTAGTCTGAGAAAGAATTATAGCAACATAGTGAGGTTTAAAAATGTACTGGACAAACATAAATGTTCAACTGACAAAAGGTTACACATTTCTCCCTTAGGGGGATAGTGCGCCCATTTTCAGGTGAAATGTTCAGTAAATTATAGTAACTGATCTTCTGTGAAATAGGATACACATATCTCCCATTAGTTTGAGAGAGCGCCCGAAGTGGCCTCGAGTTTACGAACAATGAAGGGAGATTTTTTTAATGTCAAACGAAATAAGTACAAATAAATTAGTTAATAAATCAGTGAATAAATCAGGAAGATTCAGTCTGAGAAAACAGATTCGGACTTTGTATATAACAGGTATTCTTGGAAATCTGTCACTTACAGGAGCCTGGGTCGTGATTCTGGCTGCTCGGGGATTTTCGCTTGTGCAGATAGGATTCGCGGAGACTGTATTTCACATTACAAGTCTTATATGTGAGATACCGTCTGGAATGCTTGCAGATATCTATGGAAGAAAGAAGATGCTGGTGCTGGGAAACCTGATGGCCATCACCGGTGACCTGGTTATGTTTTTCTCCCAGGACTATGCACTAGTTCTTCTATCCATGCCTTTTCATGCAATGGCTTTCAATTTTGCGTCCGGATCGGGAGAAGCGCTGGCGTATGATTCCATGAAACTGGAGAACGCCCAGTCGGGGTATGAGAATTATGTTTCAAATCAGTCGATAATATATAGAATTGCAAGTGGAATATCAACTCTTGCGGCAGGACTTGCCCTGTACCTTGGATACAGGAAATCATATCTTATAAGTGCTCTTATGGGATGCATTACACTTTTCTTTACCCTTAAGCTTTTCGAGATAAAGGGAAGTGAACCCCAAAAAGAAAAGTCACTCTTTAAAGGGATGGTCATATTTTTTGCAGACAGTATCAGATTTTTGTATAATAACTCCAAGGCTGCAAAACTGATGTTTTTAAATTCATTTGTTGGTGCAGTTGATATACTTCTGCTTTTCTTTTTGCAGAGTAAGCTTAAGACAGCTGGAATATCCAACTGGCTGCTAGGTCCGGCACTTTTTGTTATGGAACTTGGTGGAATAGTTGGAGCCAGACTGATACTAAAGGCAAAGAAGGTCCGATATGTCAGTGTATTTACAGTATGTACAGCAGGTGTTCTTGCAGGAGTACTTTTAGAGCATACTTCGGTAATATGGCTGATGGTACTTGGTGGATTTATATCCGCCATTGCTGATGACGCTATTCAGATACGAACGGATGCTAAGCTCCAGGATATGTTTCCATCTGAACAGCGAGCGACACTTATATCCATTTCATCATTTACATTTTCAGTGATAATGATAGTGCTGTCGCCACTTGCGGGATATTTCTTTTCAATATGGTGACAATCGTGCGTCACTTGTTTTAACAATGGACAAATCCATTTGTCATATGAAAAAATAAGCATCGTAAAAGATTGCAATTTTATAGATTTAAGAGGTTGTGTAATTATGAATCAGATACTTGTAGTAGAGGATAATGAAGACTACCAGGAACTGCTGGTTAATTTTCTTTCAAATTCGGGCTTTGCAGTAACAACTGCCGGAGATGGACTCCAGGCCTTTGACAGTATGGAGGAACGGGAGTTTGATCTGATAATCCTGGATATAATGCTTCCTAAGATTGACGGATTTACCCTATGTGAACTCATTAGAAAGAAAAGCGATGTTCCTATCATTATGCTTACTGCAAAATTCAGTGAAGAGGACCAGCTGAAGGGCTATAGCCTGAAGGTTGATGAATACATTTCCAAAACTATTTCCATGCCTGTTCTTGTAAGTAAGGTGGAGGCTATTCTCAGGAGAAGCGGCAAAGCATCAGCAGAAGACACGCTCTCCTTTAAGGGGATAGTTCTGGATATAAATACTCATACCGTCAAGGTGGATGGTAATGATGTGGAATTTACACTGAAGGAATTTGAAATCCTTCAGGAGCTGATAAAAGCTGGTGGCGGGGTTGTAACCAGAAAAGCCCTGCTGTCAAAGCTTTGGGATTATGAATACTATGAGGATACAAGAATTGTAGATACACATATCAAGAATATAAGGAAAAAACTGGGTGCGGGTGACTGCATCGAGACTGTCAGAGGAATCGGATATAAACTTATATGAAAAATCTTACAATAAAAACTTTTATAACTTTTCTGTTCATGTCGCTTCTTATTATGGGGTCGATATATCTGATGCTTTATATATTTACCCCATATTCCGGCGTGAAAAAATATGAAAAATATATAGAGTCCGAATCAAAAGAGCTGGCTGACAAATGTATGAATAGTCCATTTGCTCAGGCAGAGATTATGATCGATGAATTCACCGTAACCTCCGGAGCCGGTGTAAAACTGCTTGATACTGAGACTTATCAGGATAGTGTTAAACAGGGGCATTTCTTTAGTTACTCGGGGCAGACTGATTCAGAGACTACGACAAAATACCCGCTTCATTTTAGTGACAGGTCAGAGGAATATGTTCTTTGTGTTATGACAAGCAGCGAAAGGCCTTTGTCTTTTAGAAAAAGCATTATAGAAAGTCTTCCATTTGTTCTGGCTATTGCACTTATTCTATCTTTTGCCGGCGCTAAGGTTTTCTCATACTACATGAAAAGACCGATAGTCAGAATGAGTAAGATAGCCCAGAGAATGGCTGAACAGGATTTTGACTGGTACTGTCCCGATGAACGAGATGATGAGATAGGAGTTCTGGCTAAGAGTCTGAATAAGCTGTCAGATGAACTGAGTAGTGCACTGGCAAGGCTTAATGATAAGAACCTTTATCTAAAGAATGAGATATCCCTGGAAAAGGAAAGGGAGAGGAGAAGAATGCTTTTCTTCTCGGGGGTATCACATGAACTGAAGACGCCTATTTCTGTAGTTATCGGACAGATCGAAGGAATGCGAAGTGGCATCGGTGTCTATAAAGATAGAGACAAATATCTGGCTAAATGTAGTGAGACATTAAATGAGCTTGTGAGCTTCATAAATGAGATACTTCTGGTGTCCCATATAGACATGGGGGATGTTGATGATCAGAGGACAGTCAGCATCGACAGCATACTGGATGAAGAAATCGCATTTTATGATGGTCTGATCACAGAGAAGAATATCAATCTTGAATACATAGTTCCGGATAATGTTAAGTTCAGAGGTGATGAAAACCTTCTGAAGAAAGCTCTAGGAAATGTGCTTGGAAATGCATTTAAGTATACCCCGGAGGGTGGCAGTGTAAATGTAGAATTGATTCAGAAAGGAAATGCTGAATCTTTGAGCCAGGTTGAGCTTAAGGTTATCAATTCACCGGCTCATATAGATGAACAGCATCTGCCTCATCTCTTTGAAGCATTCTATAGAGCTGATACCAGTAACAAAGACGGCAGTGGACTGGGGCTATACATAACCGGAATGGTACTGGAAATGTTTGGTGCAGAATATAGTTTACATAATACTAGTGATGGGGTTGAGTTTAAAGTAGTTCAAAAAAGGGGAAACTGACAGCATGTATGAAATGATATCGTTAATTTGGAGTTTAATTGGAGTTGTAATTTTTCTTTTAGGCTTTATAGATTGTTTTTTAGGGGTATTATTAATAATCCAGAAAAAAGGATATGTGAGACACCTGGGGATTTTTCTGCTTCTCTCAGGTCTGGTTGCTATTTACTCCAATAGTTCATTTCTTTTTGCCCGAAAGGGTCTACAGGTTTATGTAATATACAGTTATTTGGGAATATTAGCCGGTTTTATACAGATAGCAGCAACTATATTCTTATTCTTATTTGCTAGAAAAAGATATAACTCAGAGGGCTTAGCTGTAGTTGTTGCCCTTCCGATAGTGTGGCTTTTCCTTCATAAAGTTGTTCAGGTTATATTATTAAAAAGTAATCTCGGTTTAAGCCTGAGTGAAAATCAGCTCCTGTTTTCTTCATATGCTGCGCTTTCTAATCTTGCATTAATAGCTATATTGATATATATCGCAGTGATATACTATCGAAATAAAAATCAGGAACAGGTATTTCCTTCTATATGGATATTCCCTGTGATTTTTGCTATTTCGTATATGCTGAATTCAGTAGCAAATATTGCGGCTGTGAGTGAATCAGCTGCAATGGCGGTGATTCTCCTTAGGCTTATTATAGCAGTTGTGTATCCAGCCTTTGGCTTCTACCTGATTGTAAATATGAACAGTTCTGCAGAGTATATTGATAGCCAGAATGTATGAATTCATCCCAGGGAGGAAATATCATGAAAAGGGAAATTCTAATAGTAGATGATGATATAGACATTGCTATGATCATTACGGATATGCTTACGGATCAA